>NZ_JBRAKS010000056.1:0-15192 GCF_052745115.1 Candidatus Jordarchaeum sp. | reverse complement strand
AAAAAGGACATGTCTTTATGTCTCCTTTATGTTCACATAAAAAACATAAAAAAAATTAATTTAAAAACAATAACATAAAATTTCTAAAATAGAATCAAAAAATTAATGAATTTTATTCTTCAAAATGAGCATTTATCAAATACTGCTGTAAATTCTCCCGACGGCGGTGAAATAAACTACTGATAGGTCAACTTATAACAAAAAGAGAAGCTATCAAGAATTGAAAAGGGCTAAACAAAGAGTCTTGAGTTCTATTCTTTAAAAAGTAGATAATTTCGAGTCAGGTTTTTAAAAGATACACAAAGATTAAAAAAATTCAATTAAAAAATTTTATATGTACACGATAAGTTTTAAAGGAGTAGAATTTAAACTGCTTATTATGCTATGAATATTTCGAGAGTGATACATTTTGAGCAAAAAGAAAGATAAGTCGAAAGCAAGGGATACTTGGCGCGATAAGCAATGGTATACTATAATCGCTCCACCCTATTTTGGCAATATTGAAGCAGGTGAAACTGTTACTAGTGACTCTCAAAAATTGATTGATCGGGTTGTAGAAACCACGCTCTACGATGTTACTGGAGACTTTTCTCTAGTGCATGTGAAGATGTTTTTTAAAATAGTTGACGTTAAAGGTGATAAAGCTTACACAGATTTTAAAGGTCATGATCTCACTAGGGATTATCTGAGGAGCCTTGTGCGTCGTGGTAGTAGTAGAGTTGACGGGGTCTTTGATATAGAAACAAAAGATGGTAGACTTTTACGTGTTTCTGCGGTAGCTTTTACTAATAATCGTGCCAAAACTAGTCAAGAAAAACTTATTCGTAAAATAATGTATGATACCCTTTTAGAAAAAGCTAAGCAACTTAATTATGGTGAATTTGTACAAGAGGCGGTTTTGGGTAAAATTGCTTCTGAGATTTATAATGCAGCAAAGAAGGTAACTCCTTTAAGAAAATGTGAAATAAGGAAATCCAAATTAATAAGCAAGACAAAAATGAAAGGAGTAAGAAAGAAAAGGAAAGCAAAGGCAAAGAAAGAAGCTGAAGCTACTGAAGAAGAGGTGGCAGCCGCCTAAAAGTTTCAATAATCTAAACATATTTATTTTTTAAAATTTTAGAGGAAGGTGTTTCATAAGAATGTCTGAAAAGTGTATTAGGTGCGGTTCAACAGAAGTGGACATTGTAGTGAAACAACCTACACCAAGAGGTCAGAAATACACTTATAAATGTTTGAAATGCCAGCAAACCTGGACTAAAGAGAAAAAACACTAAAATCCAATTATTATTCTTTCTTCTTACCATCGAGAGAAAAGAAACTCTCTGCTAGGCATAAACAAGCTAATATATCCTCTATGGTTGAAAGTAATGTTTCAATTCTACAAACACATCTAACATCTATGACGGCTTTCTTTCCCATAGTACCCATTTCTATAGAAATATTTCTAGGTAATGGCTTATTATCTGGTATTAGTGATTTGGTCGCAACTTCTGCCTGTCTCTGGTTCTGGTATTCGATTTTAATATTTGCTCTCATTTGAAGCACCATTTTCACCTAGCTGGTTTTTTATTATTTTATTTAGAATTTGCAACAGTTTAGTTTCTGTACCTATTGGAATGTGTGCTCCCGCAGCTATATTATGACCGCCTGCTGTAGCCTCTGAAGATATCTCCTTTACTGCGCTTCTAAGAGCGGCTCCTAAATCTATTCCCCGTTGTACTTGGTAATCAGTTGCTCTTGCTGAGACTTTCACCATATCTTCCCCGGATTCTGCGAAAGCGAGTACCGGTTTATCTTGGGGAATTATACCTGAGGAGATGGCTATAGATGCTATCGTTCCTATGATTCTATCATCTATAACCTTTCCTCCATGAAAGCTTTGGAGGTGTTCCATCTGAGTTATGGTCCCTGGTTTTATGAGCCATCCCATGTACCCTGATAATTTTTCACGGTAATCTGTAGCTACGTTTTCCACTTCCTCAAGTGTTTTTTTTCTGTCACCTAAACATATTGCTACTCCTAGACCGGGTTTTTTCATGCGTCCACAAGCATTTAGTAGAGCTGAATATTCTCTGGCGTCTCGGAGTGGGGTTTGTTTTTCTTCCTTTGGTAGAATATATATTACACCAACTATGCTTTGTGCTTCTTCAGAGGTCATTTCTCCTGGTCCCAACATGTATTGTATGAGTTCAGATACTAGTTTTGTTTTCTCTTCTTGTGAGAGGTCGGATATTGTTCTCCAACTATTATTAGTTTTTAACGGTATTTTGACTGTATCTGTTAGAAACTTGAGACATGCGCCATGGTTTCCTGATAACCCGGGTATAAACGGGTCTGTGGTGTATTCCAGAGCTGTTGCTATCGGACGTGTTTCTCTTCCAAAAAGGCGAATACCGGTGGTTTCTTCAAGTACGCCCTTATTTATGCCGTCTTTCACTATCTCGGCATTAATTCCGTTTAGGCGATGCTGCTCCCCCTTATCTTGTCTATCTCCAAGTGCACCTACTACTGCCAGAGGCGCAAGATCCATATTTGAATTATCTATGCTCTTTGCCACTAAATAGGTGATTCCTGCGCCACTTATTTCTGTGGCTCCATTAATATCCCATAAGTGCGGATTTGCTTGGTGTATTGTAGTTTCTTTTTCCGGAGGGTGGTGATCCATTATTATGACCGATTCTGGTGGCAGATTTTTTTCAATAATTCCTATTTGTCCGCTTCCTAAATCGGTAAATACAAAGATGCTTTCTTTCGACTCTTGAATTTCGCGAAGGTTTTCTTCTCTGAGTTGTTGAACTATTCTAAGATGGAAGTTTGCTCCCATTCTAAGAAGAAAATGGGAAGTTATGCCTGCGGCGGCGATTCCATCTGCATCAAGGTGAGAAATTACGCGGAAAAATAGATCTTTTTCACGAGCTTCTAATATCTTCTCGGAAACTTGTTTGCAGTTTTCATAAATTTTTAAGAATTTACTCAAAGTTATCTATCCTAGCACTGTCTACCGAATAAGAATAGCTGCTCTGTCTGGTTCGTATTTCCAATCTGCTGGTAAGACTCCACTCTTCTTGTAATACCTAGATAGTCTCTGAATTTTGGCTTCGGCTTCCTGTAACCCTCTTTTCGAATGCAGATCTTTGGGATTCTCCTCTAGATGCTTTCTTACAGAAACTGCCTTTTTTATAAGGTTATTCAAATCTTCAGGTAATGAGGGCGCCAATCCGTTCTCTTTTATTATGTCGCTAATTGATTTACCGAGAACTGCTTTAACTAGGGGTACACCGTACTGATCTCTCATAACCAATCCGATCATAGATGGTGATTGCCCGGCTTTTGCAAGTTCAACGATTTTATCTGTTACCCATTCTGGAGTCTGGTTGGACCATTCAGGCGGTTTAAGTACCGCTGGTCTAGTGGATCCTGACTTTCCTTTTGCTCTCGAGTGCATTTTAGCCATTACTATTTCCTCTCTTTAGATTCGCAGTATTATTACATTAGGATAGAGAAAGAACTCCTCCTTAAATAAATTTCGAAATATCTGTGGATTTAACCCATTCAGCGAATTTCCTTAAGGCTCTTGTTCTGTGCGAGATAGCTGTTTTTTCGGATATATTCATTTCCCCAAAGGTTCTTCCATCTCCTTCATCTGGAATGAATATTGGGTCAAATCCAAATCCAAAATTTCCCCGCCGTTCTCTACTAATTTTGCCATAAACTTCGCCTTTAAATGTCACTGTTTTTTTACCGCTACAAAAAGCTATTACCGACTGGAAATAGGCGATTCTATCCTCATATTGAGCCATCAGTCCTAATACTCCCTCATTCGATATGGTCTTAAAAACATATGAGGAGTATGGTCCCGGAAAACCATTCAATCGTTTAATAAAAAGACCAGCATCTTCTACGAATAGGGGTTTCTCCTGATCTGCCCAAGCCTTCTGTGCGCTGAAAACCGCTATCTCTTCCAAATTTTCTGATTGAATTTCTAGAAGTTTCATTGGTAGGTGTAAAATTGAAATATTGTACTCCTTTAGGATTCTCTCCGCTTCTTCAACCTTCACAATATTACCAGTTGCAAAAAATATGGTTATTCTGTCCATTCACTCACATCTCTTGAGCTTTAATTTATCTTTCTTTGTGATACCTTCCCCTTTTTTCTATTGCGTACATTCTCTCGACCACTTCGTCTGATTTATACATAGTCTTTTGATACCCTTCAAGAACCACTTTGAATCCTTTTTCTGCGTAAGCGTAATGTGTGCTCTGTAGAGCTCTATTCATAAGATGGAGGTCAACTCCCTGGTCTTCAACTGCAACGGAATAATCGCCTAGACCAAAATCAACAAAATATATGTTAGAGTCTTGGAGAATCATATTTGAAGTTGTGAGATCCCCATGAATGATGCCGGCATTGTGCAGACGCCCAATTAAACTTCCAATGTTTCTAAAAATGCTCTTTTTTTCCTGCTCCTTCATAGTTTGGATGGCCGTTTTAACTTGTGGACCTTGGATGAAATCCATTATTATAGTGGTATTATCCATATCAATAAAATAAATCATAGGAGTTGGAACTCCCGCTTTTCTGGCGTCTGAAAGTAGTTTAGCCTCTTTTACTGTGCGTTCTTTCCTCAGTTTTTCATCCAGTTCCTGCACCCTATAGGCTTTAGAAACTCTTCTCTTTATTATCACTTTCCGGTCATACCATTCCTCTAGGTACAGGTATGCCTCAGCACCCTTTCTGTATAACATTTTCTGGCTCCCTTATTTAATCCAAGAAATATCTACCTCGTCCAGACGCCATTTTGGACGTACAAAGCTTTCTTCTACTCTTATTATTTGTCCACTCTTGTATGCGAGTAAGCCGGTCCATGCAATCATTGCGCCATTATCCCCCGCCAATTTATCTGGAACGACGGAAAAAACCGCGTCATGTTCATCTGAAATTACTCGCAAGATTTCTTGTAATCGCTTATTTCTGCCAACTCCTCCTGTCAATAGAACCTCTTTCTTACCAGTATGGGCAACAGCTCGCTCTGTCACTTCTGCGAGCATAGAAAAGGCAACTTCCTGCAAACTGTAACAAAGATCCTCAATTTTGCACTCTTTTTTCCTATTGAGAGCTGCTGTTAATAGTCCTGAGTAGGATAAATCCATTCCTTTAACTATGTAGGGTAGCGGTATGAATTTTTTTCCTTTTCTTGCTAGTTGCTCTATTTTCGCGCCTCCAGGATGTTGGAGTCCGATTTCTCTCGCGAAAACATCCAACATGTTACCTATAGCGATGTCTAAGGTTTCTCCAAAAACTCTGTAGCGTCCCTCATCAAAAGCGGTAACCATGGTATTTCCTCCAGAAACATAAAGTGTAACCGGGTCTTTCACATTCATTGCAAGTTTACCTATTTCCACATGTGCTACACAATGGTTTACACCCACTAGAGGTACGTTTAATAGTAGTGAAAGGGCTCTTGCAGCTGTGGCAGTGGTTCTTAGACAAGGTCCTCAAGGGAGTAAAAGGATAAACCCATTACCTAGCCCCGGACCCTGAGAAAATGCTACCACATTTATTTCTCTTTTTTTGATACCTGATTTTTCTATAGCCTTACTTACTACTTTTTTGATTACCGTTGCATGGTGTTGAGCCGCTTCCCTTGGATGTATTCCTCCTTTAATTGGGATATACTCCTCCCATACATTTGAGAGAACCTTACCCTCATCATTTACTATTCCCGCTCCAAAAGTGTGGGCGGTTCCCTCCATACCTAAGCAATTAATATAATTTTTTGTCTTATGTTTATTCAAAATCTATTCCCACCCATAAAATTCAAATTTAGAGTGATTTTTTACAAAATTAAAATTAAAAGTTAATTGGATCCACTTAGGCTTTTTTCTTTATTTGCCTTTTTTATAGGGGGTTTTCATGATGATGTTAATCATAATTTTTATAAAATTTTCAAGATAGTAATTATTAGAAACCGTAATTTAATTAACCCTCTTTTTCCTCGTTTTCTTTGGGTTCTTTCTTTTTGAATTCAGTATATCCGCACTTTCCACAAGACATTCTATCATAATGATTGGCCATAAATATACCACTACCACATCTTGGACAATGAACTCTCAGTCTTTCTATCTTGTCTCCGGTTATCTTATAGTATTTACTCAATCAGAACACCTCTAACAACTTATTTAATCTTCTTAATTTTAGCGGGTTTAGCTTGCTTCTTTTCCTTGGGTTTCTTTCCCCCTTCTACAGTTTCTCCAATATTCCTTTTTACTATGTGATGAGGTTCCACTAGTAGCGCTCTCTCTTTAGATTTATATATTCTCGCGACACCTTTAGATCTAGTTGAGCCGTACTCCGACTCGATTTTTTTAATAAAAAGCTTATCTGTATCAACATCTAAAATCGCTGCTAACTTATTTCTAATTTCTTCTCTTGAAGGTGTTCCCTGCGATTCGTGGTTAATTAAAAAGATTAATTCTTCCCTTTCTAATAATGGGTTTTCCTTTCTTGAGATTATACTTACTTCCATTAAATGGCCTCCATTTTATTTAAGATTTCTTTTACCTCTTTCCTCTTATTCTCGTTCACTTCAACTATGACTATTCCCTCTTTGGGCTGACCGTAGATTACAAATGATTTGTCGGGGGCTAAAAGAATGGCTGGCATAGTTAGCAGATCTTCTTCTCCTTCAATAAATAGTTCTACTGGAACATTTGACTCATAGGCCTTTTTTAATGTGTCCCATATCCCTGCACTAATTGTTGCCGCCGGGTTTTGTGCTTTCATCTGGATACAGTTTGGCACGTTTACGTTTTCATTTGTGGTTCTCAAAGTTTTTCCATCAATTATACTTATATCAGGGATTAATTCTTTCTCGATTAAATTTTTTGTTACAACATCTCCCACGGCTACTACTTTAGGTGGCATTTTTTCCAGTATCATATTTTTTGCCCTAAGTGTTGTCTCAGGGTGTTTACCTCTTAAGAGGGTGCCAAAAGGCTGTTTGAGTCTTTCCCTGAGTTTAATGGGTAGGATCAGATCTCTCACTGTTTCCAATGCTTCAACCTCACCGAACTCTCAATGCATATCTTCCCTTATTTTTTATTTGGAGTTTTTCAGCTATCTCGGACTCCTCAGGATCGAAGATTATTACTATACCACTATAATCGCCGGACAGCGAGGGTGTTTTACACTTTGGACATATCTGTCCGGTGACCAGAGAATGGCATATTTTACAGGCTTTTTCTTTCATTTAAACACACTTCAACTATAACTATTTAGATTTTGATTTTTTCTTCTTTTTTGTTCTTCTTGCTAAAGGTTTCTCCTCTCTGGGTTCCTTTCTCTCTACTTTCTTTTCTTCTTTAGTACCCTTGACTTCTTCTTCTATCCAATCTATCTTTCCAAGGAAAGGTTGACGCATTGTTAAACCTAATTTTCCGCTCCTTATACCTCCCCCTATTGAAACCGCAACAATTCGCGCTCTTACCTTATCATTTTCTTGTATAGTGCGGCCAGTTTCCTTTCCTATTAGTGCTCGTCTTTTAGAATCATAGGAGATGAAATCGTCTGTAATTTGGCTCACATGGCACAATCCGTCAAGAGGACCTAGCCGAATAAATGCTCCAAAATCTACTACCTCTACAACCTCTCCCTCAATTATCTCATGTTGTATTGGCTTGAAAACCAGTACACTAAAAAGTACCTTGTGGAAGGCAGCTCCATCACCGGGAAGTAGTTTACCTACATCTACATTCTCTACGCCTACTACACTTATTACAACACCAAGATCAGGGTCGATGATTCCCTCATATTCTTTCATGAGAATTTCGAGCGCAACCTCATTTATTAGTTCACCAAACCTATCTGGTGGTATACGCACAGTATCCTTAAGGGTAACCAATTCATACATTTTCCAAGTCACCTATTCTAATAGCGAAAATTTCAATCATTATTAACTATAACATTATGGTTTTTTGTGGGGCTCCTACGTAAGAATAATTAGTTTAGTCCTTAACAAGTTAAGCTTAATATTTTTTAAGGATAACTTTATCTAATGGAAATTAATTTAAACTTTTCTTTATTACTAGTTAATACGTGTTTTCTCTTCCATAATCCTTCATTATTTTTAAAATTTTGAATTTAGTTATTTCTTGAAACTTATAGGTAGCCCTCCACTTCTAGATGAGATTTTTGCCGCACATATATTGTTGGTATACCTTCAGATTTAAGTCTTCTTCGTAAATTCTGATCGTTAGTCGCTACAGCGCAATATTCCTTTTTTGAAAATTGGACTATTAAATCATCAATATCTCCATTTTCATCCTTTATATCTACAATCTTATACCTTTTAGCAATTTTTAATGCAAGCTTTGCTGCTGTTCTTGTTTTTAAATTGGGATTTTTTAATAATCCTTTTAACTCTTTAATTATTCCCAAGGGAATAATTATCTCATATTTTTGGTTAATTATTCTATCCAACTCTGAAATAACATCTATTTCTAGATTAAATGGTGTCATAAGAAAATTTGTATCTAAAACTATCTTTAAAACAGGATTTACTTTATTAATCCCCATCCAATCAGTCTCCAACGACCCGCAATTCGTCTGCTTAAGGCTATTCTTTGACCTTCTTCCGCAACAATTGGTCTCCTCAAAGAAATTTCCACATATCCATTATGTGCTGAGGTCGAAACCCCTATAGTTGCGGCTGGTCCAATGTTCATCATTAAGGGTTCCCCTGTCTTAATAGGCTCTACTTTTGATAAATCCAGACTACCAACAACTCTTTCCAAAAGATTAACTTCAATATTAAAGTTATCAATTAAAGGAGGAAGTGTATCGGGCTGACCAGCAACACTGCCCACAAGTCCATCGGCCTTCGTTATAGATGGATCAAGTTTGGTTCCTAAACCAATCAAACCTCCTGATTTAGCATCTTTTAATAGAACACCTTCACCCGCTTGAATACTGGTCACTTCCGTATATAATGGCTCGTAACTAACTTTACCGCCTCCTTCAATTCTGAGCCCTGGCCTAATCTCTATTTCATCGCCTATCCTAACTCTGCCTTGAATTATTGATCCTCCAATAACTCCGCCCTTAAGATCTTCCGGAACAGTACCAGGCTTATTAACCTCAAAGGATCGGGCTACATACATACGCATAGATTTTGTGAAATCTCTTTGCGGAGTTGGGATGATTTTCTCCATAGCATCAATCAAGACATCGAGGTTAGCCCTAAAAACTGCAGAAGTAGGGATAATGGGCGCTTTTTCTGCCTCTGTCCCCTTCACAAATTCTAAAATTTCTTTATAATTTCGTACGGCCTTTTCCTTCGAAATTAATTCAATCTTGTTCTGAACAATAATAAGATTTTTAACCCCCACAATTTGAAGAGCGGCAAAGTGCTCTCTTGTCTGAGGTTGAGGGCAAGGTTCATTAGCGGCTATAACCAGAATCGCTCCATCTACAAGCGCGGCTCCACTTATCATAGTCGCCATGAGAGCTTCATGACCCGGGGCGTCAGCGAAGGATATCCGTCGAACAAAAACTAAATCCGATTCACATTTTGGACATTTTAAATTAGTATTTTTAGCCATCGTCGCGGTTGTGTAACATTCCGGTGGTGGACAAGTGGGGCATTTTAAAATAATTGCGTCAGCATAACCAAGTCTTATGGAGATTCCTCTCCTTTTCTCTTCGCTATGACGGTCAGTCCACTCGCCAGATAAAGCTTCAACCAGTGTGGTCTTTCCATGATCAACATGTCCTGTGGTTCCAATGTTAACCACAGATTGTGTTTTCATAGCTTCCATCATTGCTTTTTCATCTGACAGATATTTGACCTCCTAGAAAATAGCTCTTCACTTTCCATTTCTATAGAAATCTTTTAAAGTTTATCCAAAATACATTTTACTAAATTTAATGACGAATTTGTATGATGCTTCCAATTCCTTTTGGAGCCGTTATTTCATCATCAGACATTATACATGAACCGTTAATGAAGGTATTTCTTACTTTTCCAACAACCTTCCAGTCCTTAAAGGGGGAGAACTTTGACTTACTATAAAATTTTTCTGGATCAATTTTCCATTTTTCTTTAATATCAACTAGAACCATGTCTGCATCGTATCCTTCACGAAGCATTCCCTTATTTCCAACTTTGAATATTTTGGATGGTGAACTTGATGTCATCTCAACCAGTTTCTCCAATCTTAAATCGCCATGGGCAACCTTTGTAAGCATTACTGGGAATAATGTTTCTAGTCCGGGAAATCCCGACGGGGCTTCTAAGAAAGGTTTTTGTTTTTCTTGAAGACTGTGAGGTGCATGGTCGCTTACAATCATGTTTATTAATCCGTCCAATAGGGCGGCCCAAAGCGCAATATTATCATTCTTTGATCTAAGGGGTGGAAGCACTTTGGCAAATGTGTTTAATTTTTCTAATTCTTCTTTGGTTAAAAGTAGATGATGGGGGGTTGACTCACAAGTTATTTTAACACCTCTACCCTGCTCCTTTTTTATAGCAGCTAGAGATTCCATAGATGAAATATGGCAGAAATGTATATGGCACCCGGTCTTGGCTCCCAATTCTGCGTACTTAGCTATAGCTTTCCTCTCTGATTCTGCTGGATGTGAGCCTAAGAAAATTTCAATATCTGACAACTTTTGCAGTTTTAATTTTGATTGTAGCTTCTTTATAGTTTCTAAATCGTCTGGATGTATTGAAACTGGTACATTATTTTCTGCTGCTGCTTTAAAGTATATTTGTGCTTGTTCTTCGTTTGCTAAATCGATCTCTTCAAAGGGATCGTGGGGATATAACTTGAATCCAACTATTCCCTCCTTTGTCATCTGTTTAACTTCAGTTAGCTTTGAAGGGAATCCTGCATAAAACGCTATGTTTATTAATGTTTTCTTTTTAGCTTCCTCCATTTTTTCTCTAAGAGCTTTCAATGAACAAGTTCTAGGAATAGTATTAGGCATATCAATAACAGTTGTTATCCCACCGGCTGCGGCAGCGCAACTAGCGGTATAGAAGTCTTCTTTGTAAGAGAGTTGCATATCCCTCATATGGACATGTGCATCAATAAGGCCCGGTAATAGGAGAAAGCCTTTAGCGTCTAAAACCTCGTCTGCTCTGAGAGATTCTGGCTCCTTAGAAAGTTTTACCACCTTTCCTTCATCAACGGCGACTCCACCAGTGATTATTCCTTGGAACGTAAACACTCTTGCGTTTTTTAAAACCAAATCCACCGTAGAGGATATCATAGTTATGGCATCTGTCAATTATTTTCTAAAATAAATTTATTCGCTACTAATTTAGTCAAATCCGTTTTAGTCAAAACACCAATCAGTCTTTCTTCATAGTTAATAATTGGTATACTCTTAACTCTTTCTCTACGCATTAAATCTGCAGCTTCACTAACCTTGTTGTCAGGGTGAAGTAATGGGGGATCCTTTTGCATCACTTCAGTTACTTTCACATGTTTTATTCTTTTTTCTTGGTGCTTTTCAGGCACTTTTTCCCGAAACTCTGCTAAGTATAAAGCTATATGGCCTTCAGTTATAATTCCTACCAATTTACCATCATCTAAAACGGGCAAACTACTGATATCTTTCTCAAGCATGATTCTTCTGACATTCATAATTCTGTCAAAGGGTGTGGTAGTGATAGGAGACTTGGTCATTATTTGTCCCACAAAGATGTGGTCTATTTTGAGGCAGAGTCTTGTCATTGTGGATTTAGTAATAATACCCACCAATTCTTCTTTTTCAACTACTGGTAGGCTTGAAATATGTTTGTCTATCATAATTTTAGCTGAGTTAACCACATCTGTTTGTGGAGTAATCGTTATAGGGTTATCACTCATAACACCTGAAATATGGACACTGGAAGCTTGAAGTGCCCTCATCTTACTGGAGCCCAATCGATCAACCATGTCCTTTTCTGTGATTACTCCTACCAATTTTCCCTTATCGACAACCAACAGGCGTGAAACCCGCTTCTTAACCATCAGTTCAATGGCGTAGGAAACCATATCATCTTTATCAACCACAAACAACTCTTTAACCATGATGTCTTTGACTTGCAATTCGGTCTCCTCCCTGTAAAATAATCCGGTAACAACATGTTTATAGCTAACTGAAAACTGAAAAACAATTTTTGTTGCAGTTATAAAATGTTTCCTTCTTATTTTCACCATTCTTTAATCTGTAGATTTTTTCCAATTACTGATTATTCAAACAATTTGTTTATGGTTTCTGTTCATTAAATTAATAAATTGTGGCACATTTTATGTATATCCTTAAGGTTTTTTATGAGTTTTGCGAAATTTCACCGGGCCCCGGAGGCAGTATATTCTCTAATTCATTGATTGCGATAAGATTAATTTTTTCTTTGAGTTCAGATGGCGCCTTTTTAAACAAATGGTATTTTATCTGTTTGGCTAATTTACCTTTGGCTACTGATCCCGGTTTGATAATAACGAAATTTTTTGTCTGTTTTTCAATAGCTGAAGGTGGACCGCTTATAGGTAATATCTCACCATCACTTTCCATCACTCCTACGGCAATTTTTAGCGGTACACCCTTAATATAATTTCTTTGCCCTCGGACCATAAATGCCCCTCGCTCCAAATACTCACCAGAAGGTGGACTTTCGGAGACTTGATCCGGGGTAACCCAGTATACATCTCCCTGTCCCCAGCCGGATTTCCAGGCCCTAGAAAACGAAACCGCGAATTGCGCAGCTTCTTGCAAAGTTTTATCAGAGTGTGGTTGTTCGCTTTTCTTGATTATAACCACAGGTGCGCCTTTGAAATCCGCATGCATGAAAAGGTCGTCTGAATTCATATTTTTTTTATAAAGAGTTGTATTGGTTTTTACATCTTTTCCTCCTAATACTAAGACTCCTTCCGATGACCTGAACCATCTAAAGGACTCGTACCATTTTTTCTTGCGTTTTTTCACAAGCTGGGTGAGGGATATTTCCTCGGGAGGAGTTTCTTTTGCATTTTCAATTAGTTTAACAGTTCTTTGGATCGCCTTTTTTGCTCCTTCTGCCTTAGAAGCTGCCTTTTTTGCTTGATTATAAAATTGGTTTGCGTTTTCCACAGCTGATTTGCGATAATCTAGTTCTATTACTTCACCCCCAATATTCACAAATAATTTCGCGGTCTTTGGATCTAACGTCTTAAAAATCTTGGCTGAGGGAATAGTGCCACTTGCCTCCCTAATCTTTTCTTCAATTTTAGACCAAGGATGATTTCTTTGTCTTGCGGAAACAATAGTTTCAAGCAGCTCACTTACCAGATGTAGATTTCCATAGATCAGGTCCCCATGCTTCCTGTACTTTTTCTCAGAAAACTCCATTTTTGCTACTTTCGCCTTCTGCTCCTCAAGCATTCTCTGATAGCGGTCAACCTCAGTTTCAACCACTTCCTCAACCTTTTGCTCTGATTCGAAAACTTCACCTGCACTATAGAACTCATCGGCAGCATGATTAAAGCTATCAAACCCTCGAAACTGCATTCCCTCATATACCCTAAGTTCAAAGGGATCAACAGAAATTAAATCCGAATTTTTCATAACTATTACTGGATTAAATTCTCCTTTACGTAAGGAATCAATTAGATCCTTTAAGTGAGAAAAAATTTTATCCAAATCCTCATCCGGTAGAGTCGATGCAGATTGGTTCTTATCCACTCCTGCCCTTAGACATAGCTCCTCAGCGTAGACGCCACCCAGGTTTAGATTTCGGACAAGTGTGCGTACAACATCACTATCGGACTGTGAAAAAATCGATTTCAGCTCTGCAAAATCAATCTCACGTGGATCGGATCCTCTCATTGGTGGAAACTGAAATTCTTTCTTAGGAAGAATATCTCTATCTTTCATCTTGAGAAAGTGTCTGGCAATAAATATTTTTCTCTCTGGATCTAAAAGAATGAGGTTACCATCACCGAAAAATTCAATAATAACCGTGTATCTATCTTCGGGCAATCCAACATCAAAAATTACAAGACGGTCAAAATCATACTGCCGTATCCCAGTAATACGTCGATTTCGAAGGTACTTTCGCAGGGTCATACAAAAATTGCCGGGCAATCTGGGTTTCGGACGCTGATACGCTGTCAAATGAATTCGGCGACCCAGTTCAATCAAAAGTGTTACATTTCCATATCCCGAAGACCTTAACTTAAACAGGAAAACATCGTTAAACTGGTATATATTCCGAATCCACGAATCCTCAATAACAGGCTTTAACTCATATACAATAGCACAAATATCTACGTTGGACATTCCATTCATTTAAAACAAACCACCCAAGCTGGAGGATAAATCAATGGAAAATTTTAAGGAACTATTCCTGAGAAAATGGCAGCAACAATCACTCAAAGATAAATTGTACTGGATGAGGGTCCTTTTCGCAGCAATAGGCGCAATCATAAGCACAATAATCCGTCCAGTATTAATATCTCCGTATGCAGACTCAATTTTCATGCCTATTCAGCACCCTTCCTTAATAGCTTCATTAGTAGCTGTTTTTATAATAGTAGTTCCCTCAACACTAGTAATCTATTTTTACTTAAAAATCAAACCGGATATGGTTGGAGGCTGGAAATCCTACATTACTTCAGGGCTACCAGCGGGACTTTTCCTATGGCTGACTTTCTGGACAATACTATATAATGTCATCTTATCATTGTCACCATCGGTATCAATAACACAGTTATTTGGATACTACGGACTGCCATTTTAAGTATAATTAAGGTTGAATGCATTTTGAATTAATCTACTCGAAATACTATAATACAAAAACTTCCCGCATAATAAAAGATGATGTTAACACAGTGAATTCAAGTTAGCTGGAATAATTACTTAGAAAATTGAATACCAATTAATTAAAATTCAACTTAATCCCATTTTTTTCAGAAAAACTCTTAATTTAAATATTTTCTAATTGTCGGAGATATTAGAATATGGATTTGGGTTCGAATTTTATAATAGTATTAAGATATTTAAAATCTCTACTTCTTTTTAAAAAGCACTTTCAAATTTATCCTCAATTTTGACCTATAAATCTGAAAAAATCAGTGCAATTGAGAAAGTTTGTTTGAATCAAAATTTTTCAAGATTTTAAACAAATAAACATAATATCTCAATAATATAACCGTATTCTGAATATC
>NZ_JBRAKS010000055.1:0-15346 GCF_052745115.1 Candidatus Jordarchaeum sp. | reverse complement strand
GGTCCCGGGTACCTTCAGCTAAAGATATAGATGATTTAACGGAAGCTATGCGAGTCACGTTATCCAAAACTGCGGAAGGAATGGTGCGGAAAGAAACTAAAAACGCATCAGTAAAACTAGGCGATGGAATAAATGTTGCTTTAAACAAGATGATAAGCTTAGAACTGGTTGACGTTCCGATAGTAGATGATAAAGGCAAGGTTGTGGGAGACCTTCAATTATCAGAAATCCTGAAGGTAATCTTAGAAAAGGGTATAAAATGACCCTAATAATTAAAAAATTTATTAGCCTTTTTCTTGAAACCTCTAAAATATGAGATCTATCTATAAACGTCGGTGTTTTTCCGAGCGTAGCGGTATTCTACTAGCTTTTCTTAATGCTAGATCAATTACCCGTAGTATATCTTCTTTGTCCTGTGGTAGAATTCCACCAAGAGGCAGATAGTTTGATGCATGATTACTTCTAAAAACACAATTTGTGAGCTCAAGGTTTTCGACAAGTAAACGCATTTCTTGGAGAATTTCCTGTGGGTTAAGTACTTGGAATCTTCCTTCTTGCACTTCTTTGTGTAATGGGGTTCCGGGCACCACCATTAGTGTCAGTGCTCCTACATATGGGGGGTTGATACGATTAATTACTTTAGCGGTTTCCATGGCATTTTCCCTCCACCTCTCCTTACCACCCAAACCTAGTATAATGGTCACCGATAGTGTGATACCGGAATCCATTATTCTCTTGCAGCCTTCTATGGTTTGCTCTGCACTTATTCCTTTGCGTACTCTTTTCAGAATTACATCATCACCAGACTCTACTCCTAGATAAGCGATTTTTAAACCTGCTTTGAAGAGTTTTCGAAGATCTTCTGGGGATTTTTCTAGGGCGTCGGCTGCACAGGCGTATACTCCTATTCTCTCCAGATAGGGGAAAACCGCATAAAGTAGGTTCAGTATTTCTAGTAAATCTTCAGTTCTCATACATAGAGCATTGCTGTCTAGGAGAAATACTCTTCGAACCCTTTCTCCATAGAGTGCTCGGGCTTCCAGTATATCTTCTCGTATTTCCTCTAGTGGACGGATTCCAAATTTTTTTACCAGGTTGGAGCCACAGAATGTGCATGTATTATTGGAGCAGCCTATGGATGCCTGTAAAAGAAGACTTTTTGCCTCTGAGGGGGGACGGAAAACGGGTTCGACGTACCGCAAAACTGTTCACCACTGGTTTCAAGCTATTAGAGGACCAATCAGTTTATATTTTTGTCTAAAATTTTTAAGATTCATTTAAGATTCTTAAGAGGTTAAAAATTTGTAATTATTTTAAAATCAGATTATCTCCAAGAGTGCAAACTTTATATACTATAACATTTTTTTATTAAAATATAGGACGATAAAGATGAAGTCGTTCGACTTTGTTCTTAAGATTGGTGGAAGTTTATCAAGAAGCAAATCGACCCTCAAAAACCTCTTTAAGGAACTTGCTAAGCTCGCAAAAACGCATAGACTTCTCGTTATTCCTGGGGGCGGACATTTCGCAGATAAGGTGCGCAGGATTTATCATAAATTCCATATTTCTGAGGATGTAGCCCACTGGAGTGCAATTTTTGCTATGGATCAAATGGCTTTCTTTTTCTCTGATTTTCATCCAAATATCCAGATTGTTGACGATATAGAGGAGGCTAAACAAACAGATAAAGGAGTGATTCCCGTTCTACTGCCCTCCAAAATAATGCTTGATAATGATCCACTGCCACACTCGTGGGACATCACCTCGGATTCTATCGCAGCCTATATTGCGCATTTAACAGATACTAAAAAAGTATTCATCCTTACCGATGTTGACGGAGTATTTACGGCAGATCCCAAATCCCGCCGCAAATCAAAACTGATACAAAAAATTTCAGCAGAGGCACTTGCCGAGAAAGATGTAACCACTAGTGTTGACAAAACATTCCCAGATCTGGTCTGTCAATACGGATTAGAGTGTCTAGTTCTTAACGGAAAATACCCGGAGCGATTAAGCCAAGCTTTAGAAAACAAAAGCGTAAAAGGAACCAGCATATACTGTGAAACGGTTCGAAGCGCGATAATTTAATTTAGCAGAGCCTAAAAAAGAACCTATCCCAGAGTACTCCTACAAGCTTTTAAGTCGACTCTTTTAATATTAGTTTGGGTTGATCTATTACTTTCTTTATTGCGGGAGTTAGCCAGTATATTGAGGTACGCCAGTCAACTTCCACGTAACCTCTTAGTTCGAGCCAGTTTAAGTGTTGGCGAAGAACTCTCATCTCTACATCCAAGTCCTTCATCAAGGATTGAATTCCCTTAACTTCCCCATCATGCCTCTTCATTATCCTTAAAAGATTTAACTCTTTCTGAACGGTTACTAACAGTAAAACTCTAAGGGTGTTCTCAACATTTTGACCAGTTTTAGCAGATGTGGGAATAATAGGTACCTCCAAGGGAATGTCTAAATCTTCTCTAATTTGTTTCACTTTACGTACATGGGGTAGATCCTGCTTATTTGCTGCAACCGTTATTGGAACTCCGGGTAAAAATTCTTGAACCTCCCGCCATATTGACTTCGCCTCCTGATCAGCGTTCTTATCTTGACTGTCAACCAAAAAAAGAACTCCGTCGGCTCCTTCCGATAAAACCTGGCGGAGGATTTTGAAGTGTTTTAAACCAGGGGTTCCAAATAGATGAATCCTTAGGTCTTCAATATCCGCAATACCATAGTCCAGTGCTACGGTAGTATCCTTTTTGTCTATGCTGATACTTTTACCTTTTGTTAAACTTCGAATTATTGTAGATTTTCCAGAATGGTAGCTACCGGTAACCAAGATTTTCAATGAACCGCCTCACGTGCAGTTTAGTTATATTACTTTAAGGTAAATGAAGTTTAAAAAACCTTTGTTTTCCATTAGTTGGAATGGTATAGAAGCGCTTATTGATATTATCTGTAATTTTATAGTTTCTGAGATTTTACAACACTATTTAGGATGCTTACTAGTTCCTGAACTCTTTCCCTAACAATTTTTCCTTCAAGTCTATTTGATTTTTCACAAGCCGCTCCTCTTATACCTACCACATCTGCATCCAAATTGTAGAGTGTAGGGATATCTTCTTTTTTAAGGGAGCCTGCGAGTGCAACCATAACATTTCTTTCGTGTCCGTCCTGGACAAAGTTTTCGATTCTTTTTAAGGCCCATAAATCGAGCAGCCCTGTTCCATCTTTGATTGCTGTGTCAATCATTGCAACATCTGCCCCTGCCTCAGAAGTCACTTGTGGAATCAGAAACGGATCTATAGAGTTTATGCGGTGAGCGTCCGCATATCCCGCTATTACAACTTTGATTCTAGGATCATACTCCTTAACACTTCGAACAACATGCTTTGAAAGGTGTAGAGCGTCCTCAAATATTTTTGCACCAAATAGTCCCACTTTCACATAATCAGCGCCACTTGCAGCTGCCCCCAGAGCCGCTAATGAAGCCATTCCAGGATTATTGGGAAAGTCTCCAATGGCAGCACTCACTTCAAGTTTTTTAGGGGTTATTTCCCTTATTCGCCGGATTACCCAAGGAAAATTAGCTCCCAAAGAACCCTCTAAAGGATTCTTTACATCGATTATGTCAGCACCGCCCGCTATAGCTTCTAAGGCTTCTTCTACGTCTTTAGGACTAATAAGCAGTTTCAAATAAATCACCCATGGGAGGTCTCTAGTTAATGTTATTTATTTTTTAGTAACTGAAACAACTTTTAAGCTTTCTTCTCGACTAAATGTTAAACAATAATTGGTTAGATTCTTATATCATTTCATTATTGATTAGGAAAAATGAGAGAAAAAATAGTTTATAATTTTTATCTTTTTAATCTTCTTGAATAAGATAAGACGTCATTATAGACCTTTCCGATCTGTTCAGCTATTGCCGGTGCTAGATATCTTTCCACATCGCCTTCCATAAGAGTGCTGGGAGTTATTTTTGAGGATAATTTACCTTCTCTCTGTAGATCAGCGAGCATATTTTTTATCAATCTTACTGCTTCATCGTAGGTTATTTTTTCAACTTCTTGGCGTTTAAAGGTACTGTATATGGTGTTTATGGACAGGTAGTAGAATTTGGCTAGAGCTTCTAGGTTTCCCAGAGAGAGGGGTGTAATTGTTCCGTGGTTCGGGCAGTAATCATTCTCCACTTCATTAGCACAAACCGGACACACATTTTTTCCAGTTTCAGTACGCAAATAGAAGAGTAACGTGGCCGCGGTTCTGCGATCATCGGTTTCATTCCATTCTAGTTGGGCTAACTCTACACCGCTAACTGCTCTCATGGCTACGTTTACCTTTTTCTCAATGAGGCCTATTGGCTCAATTCTTTCGAATCTTTCCATTCTTGCAAGTTCCTTTTTCTTCTCCTCTTTCTCCTTTGCCATATCTATACGTTTCCTTTTTTCTTCCTGTATTTCATTATAGCGCTGTGTAATATCGAAAGCGGTGGCGTAGCTTTCTGGTGGAATTTTATCTATTTTGAGAGGTTTCTCGACAATACCTAGAAAGGTGGGACTTGGAGATTTTCTCAATTCTTGGATTGCTTCTTTTAGAGACTTACTACTTGTACGAGCCCATATTAAACCATTTATTTGGGAGGTTGTGAGATGGGGGAATATTTCCTTTAACTCTTTTTGACGCAGCATTATCAAATCGAAGAAAAGCTCCTCTTTTGAGGCTTTAAGATTCGGTTCGGACTCTTCTAAGACAGTCTTGTAGATGATCCCGAAACGCTCAATATCTTTTCTTAGTCTATCATAGATTTCAACTACACGGCTCAAGTGTGTGAACGAGTCTGAAATTAGCTTATAGTAGGCGTCATCATTAACTCGTCGCACAAATTCCTCTATCTGACTCATCGCCATTAATTCTCTAATATTCGTAATATTGAGGGCTTTGAGTATGGTGTTAACCTTTTGCTCCACTTCAAGAAGTTCCTTTAGTTCTTCGGGTGGTGGAAGCATCATATACTTCTTAAGCTCTCGCAACACAATATCATCTATACCGCTTAACTCGCTGGCGGGTTTTGTGTAGGTCCATAATGAGATTTTACCTTCATGAACCTTGTAACCCTGCCCTTTTAGACGTGGAATAACGTTTTTTACTAACGTGTTTCTTATTCTGAGGAGTCTTGCAATTCTCTCTATCGCATACTTGAAATCTTCAACTCCAATATTGATCTCTTCTAGTTTATTGGTCAATTTATCAACAGGAAGTGTGAGCGAGGAGCATAGAGCATACCAATCATCAAATCCTTGCTGTTTCATACGATGTTCAATATCTTCCCGAGTTTCATCTAATAAATACATGAGGAAAGATTCCAGTAAAATAGGCTCACTAGCATGCTTTAATACTTCATTTGTAATAATTTTTCTACTCATCCCGTATAGATCGCTTATTTTTGTTTTTTTAGTATCATAATCATCAAAAAGTTTCAAGAGTTCTAGTTTTAATTTGCATACATCAATGTAAGCCTTAAGATTCAAGTCTTTTTGTGGCATATTCTGCAGCAAATTCTCTGTTATGACTGAAGAGGTATATTCTAAATTCTCAACATCACTTGTTAGGCTTTCAAGATCCACCATTTCTTCTATTTTTTGTTTTAATTCTTTGTAGGTGGATATTTCGATGCATTCCTCATCATGTGAACTTTTAATATCTTCTTCAAGTTCTATGGGCTTGGGTTTAAATCCGTATGCTAGTTTAATTTTCTTCGCTCTAATCGGTGGGGCGATATAGTTTATGTTTCCTAAAAAGTCGACAAAATGTGTTTTAGGGTAGCTAGTATATATTTTTACCAATTTGTCTTGAATCAATTTCTGAATTTTATCTTTAGATTTACCCTTAAGCCTCATTTCAGCGGCTTCAAACTGAATTTCTATCTGTTGCCTAAGAAGCTCTCTTTCTTTTTGGAAGGAATCAGTCAAAAGAGTGTCAACTTCTTCATAGAGTTCGTCCCACTGTTTTTTAGCTATCCCTCCTTGTTCTTCCGGAGCAGCCCCCTCTCCTGAAGCTAAATTAATAGTGTGCACTCCACGATAGTGATAAATATAAGATACCGCTGCCGCCTTAACAAAGTCGGAGAAATTGGCCCTCTCTCCTACGATTGAGATTAAATGTTTTTGTTCTGGTTCAGATTTTAATCGTATTGCTAGAGCTTGTCTTATGATAAATTCTTGAGCTACTTCCCGTAGCACCATTCGTTGTGAAGCCAACCAATCAGACATTCCATCACTCTCCAGTTTTTCCATGTGTTTTTAGCCAATTATTCCCAATTGAAAGCCTAATTCTCCCAGGAGTGGCATAATCGTATATGGCAAGATATTCTAAGCTCGGATCATCCTTATTCCTAAGGTAGAGTCTTGTGGGTCGGGTTAAAAGGCTACTAAAAGCTTTAAGATAGGTATATTCTAAGTAGTCAAACAATCCTTCTAGAAAAATAGTTGGTGGTCTGGATTTAATATCTAAGATACTCATAGAATTCATAAATGAGCTAATTTCAGTTTTAAAGAGCTTGGAAGTGTCTTTACTCAAGTTCAATAGATTCGAATAAGTTGCCATAACAGCATTTATGGCTTCCATTAAAATTTCAAGTCGCGCTATTTCGGAACTATACTCATTAATCTCATTCTCCAGTGATCTCAAATCATTTAAGAGTTGATTATATGCAGATTGAAGACCAGTAATCTCCTCATTTATTTGAGCTAATTGATTCTCTAGCATCTTTACGTCGGTAGCCATTTTTTGAATTTCGGTGTTTAATTTATCGATTGAAGAACGAATATTATCGGTTTGTATTTTCAACTCGTTTTCGCTTCTCCCCCCTACAACTGCGGCTTTCAAGTCCCTAAGCCTTTGTATTTCTGTTTCTATTTTCTCAATTAATAATTTTTTAGCCTCTACTTCTTCACGGAGCCTCAGCGGTGTTTCTCGTTTTAATCTTACTTCATCTTCAATCTTCGTTTTAATGCTAGCTTTAGCGTCTATCTCACTTTTTACCACTTTAACCTGTTGCTCCACACCGTACATCCGGTTTCTTACTTCCTCTATTTTGTTATTCCACTGTTGGATTTCATACAGAATACCCTGAACCACATTCCTCAGATTATTAAGAGGGGCGTACTCACCGATTCCCTTTCCTCTCCTGTCACTAATGAAATTCACGAAGCTTTTGATCAATTTAAAGGGTGTTAATGTTTTTTCTTCCATTTCTTCTTTAAAACCAGAGATCCATTCATGAGCTAATTCTTTCCACTGAGGAAATTCTTCAAACTCTGGTTCAATATAGCCTGAAAAGGCGTCAGCAAAATCTTCACTCGTAAGCTTATCCTGACTCTTTTTTATAAATTTAGGAAGCACATCGTAACTCAAGATATAATCTGCAAGCCCAGGAACTATCTCAGTCATTCTATTAATTATATATTCACTGGTATTTTTCAAAAAGGCTTGCTCATCAGGTCCCAATTTTTCCATAACATTTTTGACCGCAATTTCTAAGAGTTTGGTAGGAGTCATTATACTGTTTCTATCTCCGAATTTCACCGCAGTATTAATAATATCACTTTTAACCGATTCTCTAAGATTGTCCACTGACCAGCCCATGGAACCAACCAGCGCGTACTTGCCCTCTATCTCATTTTCAAGCAATATCTTAAACTGATCAATATATTTTCTCATGAGTTCTGTTTGTTCATCTTTCTTTAAATTCTCAAAAAAGCTTTCTAAAATTTGCTCTGCCAACTCTTTTTCACACTTGGTTGCTAAGAAAGCAGATAATGCGTGATCAAAAACACCGAGTGCTCTTCTAGAATGAGCCATAAAGTATGCCAGATCACCCCTAAATTCCCATGCCCAAAATTCCCGATCCTGTTCCCCATATTCTAATAGGAGATACTCCTGAAAAGAATTAGCTAAAGAACCCATAAGGGGATTTACTTCAGCTGAATCTTCAGCAATAATTTTTTCAAAGCCTTTTAGGTGACCGTCTAACTTAGATTTAATTCCACACTGTATAAGGGTGTTTCCTTTGTCTTCAAAATTATTAAGAATTTCACTACAATTTATAAGAAATTCTTTTTCCTCTTCTAGTAACCATTGAGGCTCTTGATCAGAAGCGTTAGCTAGCCTTTTTTTAAAAGCTTCAACCAAGGCCTCAACAACATTTTTTTCTACGATCTCAATGGTGTAATCGTTAATGAGCGAAAGAATCTCTCTTCCTAATGCTCCCACATCACTTGTCAAAGTTTTAAGGGAAGTATTGGTAAATATCATACTTTGAAGATGCTCAAGTAAAGCCTCCTCTGATGCGACAATATCTTGGATATTTACATTATCAATAGTAGCCATGAAACCTGGGGGCCTTAATGAATAATCTATTTCGAAGTCTCCAGTAACGACTGTATCAATGTCAATCCCGAGATGCCTAATAAAATCTCTACCATACTTTTCACGATACTTCTTCTGGGTCACTTCACCATGAACACGTTTTGTGAAACGGTCCACATATTTTTCCATAACGCTGGCGCCCTCTGATTTCATATTTAAATCTGATACGGAACACGCTTCTTCAATGTCACTTAGCTTTCTGTTTAATTCATCAGCCAGCTCGATTGATCGAAATACATCCACCAAGCCTTTTTCTTGCTCTAAAATAACTAAGAAGTTTGAATTTTCGTCATAGGATCCCACTGTTAATAACAATACCTCAGGTAGAGTACCAACTTTAACCATTCGTGAAAGTTCAAACTCTACTGCTCTAAGTTCAACTCCACTTTCTTCTCCAATTAAATGATTTAACTTATGTATTAGTTGCCCAATATTTGAAGCTAACATCTTAGCTCTGGCAAGAGAAACCGATTCCGGTCCCACAAGAGAGCCAAAAGAACCAGTACTGTTTGAGGTATGTCCGAACACAGAAACAACAGCCTTCTTCAAGGCTTCCGCGGTACTCGGTGCTGCTTCTCTACGCGCCATAGTTAACCCTCAATTATTAAAACGTCTTTAAATTAAAATATATCTCCAAGAATTATTTAATATTTCTTACCAGCAACTGTTAAATAATTATCCCATTAAGCAGCTGGTTTTTCAATATTAGCCTTACTTGCTCAAAACGAAAGAATCTTAAATCCATATTATATAATCATAAATTATAGGTGTTAAAGATGGCCAACTCACTACTAATAGTATTCGGAATCATATTATTTGCACTCGGCTTATTCACAATTCTATTAGCTTTTGCGTTTCAAAATTTTGCTATAATAGCTGTTGCAATTGTCATCTTTATTATCAGCATAGTAAGTATTGTTTGGGGCTCAGTTAAAAAAGAAGAAAAAACACCACCTACACCCCCTAAGGCAAAAACAACAATCAAGATAGAAAGGCCAGAGGCAGAAGCCGAAGTTCCAGTAAAAAGCGGGGAATTGAAAACACTGAGATACAAGCCCATTAAACCTACAAAAGCCACAATACTGCCACCTAATACCATTTACTGTCAATACTGCGGAAAACAGATACCAAAGGATAGTGTGTTCTGTCCAAACTGTGGAGCCTCATTAGAATAAAACTTCAATCAGAATTCCATTGCTTGGAAAGTGCATAAAGTAAATAATTATTTCATAAGGTTAATTTTTAGCTATTAACAGTGTCTTTAAACATCTTCCTAGTTTTTCGAAATACTTATATGGCAACCTTATTTCACGTCTCCTAAAAGGTAGGGCGTAGAATTGCTTTTGGAGCTTTTACTACTGTTTAGTATGAGTTTTGTCATTGGCCTTTCAGGAGCCCTCACACCGGGTCCCCTACTTGTTGTTACAATAAATAAATCTCTAGAGGCTGGTTTCAAGAAAGGAGGAACCACAGTTTTTGGTCATTTAATTGTAGAAGCCCCCCTGATTCTTTTACTGTGTCTCGGGTTAGGCACAGTTTTGGATCAAGAATGGTTGAAAATGGCGATAGCTATTATCGGAGGCCTCGGCTTAATCCTCCTAGGCGGGTACACGGTATACTCAGTGTGGAAGAAAAAGATTAACTTTCCGCTAAACACAGTTAGAGGAAAAAATTTGGAGAGTACGCTAACATTTGAAAATCCAAATGATAATGTTAAAGAAAAGAATTGGAGACTAAGTATACTTAATAATTCTGTGGTTATGGGTATAACAGCAACTGCTTCGAATCCATTCTATTGGATCTGGTGGATTACGATAGGTGCAGCCATTTTTCAGTACGCCCCCACTCTTGCAGGGATTACCAGTAATTATTTTTACTTGATGCTTGGAAGCTATGCTAGTGTGTTTTACCAAAGTGGATTCGATTTGGGATATTTGATTATCGGCTCGGTGGCGCTAGGTTGGATTTTCCTAACAGTTGGCCATTTTTCCAGCGACTTGGTTTGGTATACCGCGGTTTCATTTATGGTTGCTAGGGGTAGAGTTTTACTAAATCAGAAAAAATACGAGATAATTATCGCAGCTTGTGGATTAGCGTTACTAATTCTTGGGGCATGGTTTCTTATGAGCCCCGTTTTAGGATAATAATAATCAAGAGAACAGTTCATACTTTTAGTAAGGTTATTAACCTAAATATTAGAGAGAAGATTCTCAAAAAACTAGATATGTTTTCTTCAGAAATGATTTTCTATTTAAGGCTTAGAGTGGATTTATATGAATTGGGAAAAAGTTGTTAGGAATAATATTAAAAAGATTTTGTCCGGGGAAAGTGGCCATGATTATGAGCACACTTTAAGGGTTTATGATCTATGTATTAAGCTTGGAAAGCTTGAAGGAGCGGATGTTGAAGTTCTTAAAGCAGCATCTCTTTTACATGATATTGCTCGTCCAGTTGAAGAATCTATAGGTGTTTCACACTCAATAAAGGGTGCAGAGATCGCGAGGAACATTCTGAAAGAAACAGATTTTCCAAAAAATAAAATCGAGAAGGTGTGCAGAGTAATTAGAACCCACAGATTTACAGAAGGAATAGAACCCCAGGAGACAGAAGAAAAGATTATGCGAGATGCGGACAGACTAGATGCGTTAGGAGCTATTGGAATTGCCAGGGCATTCATTTTTGGAGGCAAAAATGGTCGAAGTTTAACCGAATCAGTCAAGCACTTTCACGATAAACTCCTCAAATTGAAGGATAAGATGTATACTAAGAGTACGTATGACATGGCTGTTGAACGCCACAAATTTATGGAACAGTTTTTGGATAGATTACAAAAAGAAATAGTGGGAGAAGCATAAAATCTTATAATTATTTTTAATTTAGGAGTGAAAAGTTTTATACAACTATATAAAAAGAAATAAAAGTGGGTTTCAAAAAATAATCACTGTAATTTGTTACCATTGTTTAGGTGTTGCTAATGCCCAAAGAATATCCAGATAGACCCCTATTAGGAGTAGGCTCCGTTATTGTTTCTGACGGAAAAGTTGTGCTTATTAGAAGAGGAAGCGATCCGGATTATGGATTATGGTCTATTCCTGGAGGTCTAGTTGAGGAGGGGGAGTCGCTTAGAGAAGCTGTTGCCAGAGAGACACTTGAAGAAACTGGTATCGTGGTGGAGGTTAAAGAGCCTTTAGAGATTCTGGATAGGATTGTTTACGATGAGGGAGGACAAGTTAAGTACCATTTTGTTATTATAGATTATCGTGCAGACCCGATAGAAGGTGTGCTAAAAGAGAGTTCTGATGCCATTGAAGCAAGATACGTGAAATTAGAGGACTTGAAAAATTATGAAATAACAGAGACTGTGAAAAATTTGCTGAGAAGTGTGGGATTAATGAGAGATTAGTATCAGTCCTTAATCAGGCTCTTTAGCTTTTCTTCAATATCGATGGCGTGGTCGTCTCCTCTTCTCTTAATCATTATACGGGGTTCAACACCCTCTAGTTTTCGCTCAATTCTCATTATGTCGATTTTGTCCAATTTTCTTTGAAGCTTCCTATATGCTACCAGAACAATTATAGCGTCCTCTATTTGTTCCACGATTTTAGGTTTGGTTTTTCTTAAGTTCCCAAGATAGTTTAGAGCATCAGGAAGCAATATATATCTTAGAACCATTTCCTTCTTTTCTGCTAGCTCATTCACAGCCTCTTGTTTATTTTCTTGTTGCTTTTCCGCCATCTTCTGCATTAGTTCCATCATTTTTCTGTGTTTGATAGCTTCAAGTTCGTCGTCAGACATTTTTCCTTGTCTCCATACGAAGCAAAGAGGTGTAGGTAATTATGTTTTTTGGTAGATTTAAACACTATTTGGAAATTAGTAGATAACAATCGGAGGACAATCAGAAAATAGCTAATTTTTGCCACATTAATCAAACTTTTTAAGTGGTTCAACATATTAGAACATAAAAAACATATGCAAATAGAATTTTAAAAGCCTGCCATTCTTATTAACAGATAGATTTGATAATAAAAAAGGCTGGTGAGTTCCACTTTGAGCAGAGAAGAGTACACTATTAAAATAAAAAAAATTGATGATATAAATGAAGTACTCTATCTAATAGAGTCACTTTATGCTAGTGGGGCCAGAATAATTAATTTAGAAATGGAAACACCAGCCACCGCTGAACAGTTTGAAAAAATCCAGGAATTAATTCTTTCACTGCCCGGCTACGAGGTAACAGTTAAAACACCTAAGAGTATATCGCTTCAAGATATTATGGAAATGAGCCATAAATCTATTTTGGAAACAATTAGTAACTCAGTCCTTCATCTAATGGTGAATATTATAGAATCAATTGAGTCATTCGACCTAGCAAAAGCGGAAGCCGTAGAATTAGCTCATGATAATGTTCATAGGTACTGTCAGAGATTTCGCAGACAAGCCCATAGTAGACCCACAAAAAACGTAAAAGAACTTCTTAACAGCACTTCGTACGTGTCAAGTCTAGAAAATATAGCAAATTACCTTTCGTATATAGCCCATTCTTTGAGTCAGCAAACACTTCCCTCAGATACCGCAAGGCAAGTACTAAAAGTACTGATTCCTCTTAAGGAATTTATGAGTAAAACTATCCAAAGCTTTTTAACTAAAAATGTGGATAAGGTGCAATCCGTCCTCAGAGGGGAAAGTATGATAAGAAAGGAAATCGAAAAACTTCTAAAAGAAATACTCAATTATCCCGATAGGACGATGAGACTTATTATTGAGAGCATACTAATACACTCACTTGAAGTATTAAATAATCTCCATAGAATTTTAATAAATATTAGTTAATAACGGTTGAGAGACTTCAATTAAATTTAAATTACGGGTAATTATTAAAGAAGTTAAAAATATGCCCATAATTTTGTTGTTAATTATTATTTTGTAGCTTACTCAAAACTTTTAAGTGGTTTTGAGAACTTATTATTATTTAAGTGAGAGGTGTAAAATTTGAGCCAAAAGGAAAAGGAAAAAGCTCAAAACCCATCATCGGGAAGTAACCCAGGATCCCCCGACTTGAAGGCTAAAACAGCCTCCGCCGCTGCAGCTATACCCAAAGGTGCTTCTAGAGAAGAAGAAATATCTATGCTCCGCATGATGGTTAATATATTAGAAGATAGCGTTAACACTATGCTCAGAATAGAAAAAACACTGAACGAAAGACTGGTTTCGGTAGAGAGAAGATTAGCCGAAACAGAAAAAAGACTCTCAGATCGCATTGGAAGCATTGGAATCTCCGGCTCAGAAAAACTAGAAGAAACGCTAGGCAAGGCAGTAAATGACATGCAAAAGGGAATGGAGATAATGGTGCTCCAAAATATGGTGGAAAAGGTGGAGGAACTTGCAGCTCAGGTTAGAGGCCAACCCCTGCCAGAGAAAAAGAAACCAGCAGAAGAGAAGAAAGAGGAAAAATACGTTCCGAGATCTCAAAGAAGAGAAAAAGAGTGGGAAAGGGAAGAAAGGGAATTTAGAGATCGGTCAAAAGATAAGGCAGAGTTTAGAGAAACACCAAGAGAGGAAGGAGAAGACCGACTAGTTCGCCCTTCAGACTTGTTCGGCAGAGGCTACTGAGCAAAGGTTTAAATTAAAAAAATTTTCAATCATCATATACTAAACTAAAAAATCCCGAAAATCAGAAAAGTTCAGTGACTCTTCCACTCACAATCTTTTAATTAGGTATAGAACAATATATTAGAAATATAGAATTCGGGCAAGATGCGCTGGTTTCACCTAAGCTTTACGATTTTATAAAGGATTAAATTAAAAAAACTTATTGAAGCTACCATTTAGTTTCTTGTTTTTGTTTCTCATAACGCGGTTGTTGCTGCTGTGATTGCATCTGGGCATCAATTTCAGTCTGCAGGTATTGCACCGCATCCAAAAATCTATTCAGTACAATTAACATTTGGACACTCCAAATGGCATCCTGCACGTTTCCAAGAGTGATTTTGTGAGCCTTAATGGTTTCTTCACGCATTTTTTCAATATTTATTTCCTGTATTTTACGTATTTCGTTGAGCACAGTTGTGGTCTGTTCATTTAGATGTTGTATGGTCTTTGTTCTCTCTGAGCGAACGGTATTCGTCAGTTCCACAACCATTTGAATCATATTTGTAATATTTTCTGTAAAGAATTCTGTAAATTTTTGAATTTTATTTGTATAATTTTCAATTAGAGTGGTCACATTATCAATTTTTGAATAAATGTCGTTAAGAGCTTGTGTAACTAGTGGTATTATTGCCTCTGAAGACATTTTTAGTAACCTCCCTCGTCTGGTGGTAGCTCCATTTTTACTTGCTGGGAACCGGTGGCTACTGTCAGAATTTTAAGTGAAGCCTGAACAAGTTCTCTCATCATTGGTCGTAGCTTCTGAGGATCTAATTCAGCATATACAAGCTTTAGAATTTCTTCTACAGCTTCTTTGGATTTGGTAAAGGTTTCTAGTTTTAGAATGTCTTTTAAATTAGCTATCTCAAAGGTGAAAGTGTTGAGAAGAGTATCGACTTGGTCAGCAAAGATTTCTTCTTCTTCTCTTATTGCTCGGGTTAGAGTTTCCAGAGTTTGGGTTAATTGGGTGATGCTTTTTTCCACATTGTCCATTAATCCGGATAGTAGATCATAGTTCTGCTGCATTACGTTCAGAGAATCGTCTAATTTCATGGAGATATTTTTGAATTGAAAGACGAATTTTGAAGCAGTATCTTCGGCCAATTATTTACACCTGCTCTTCCTTTAGAGAATAAATGGATTTATAGGAATAAAAAACTTCCTAGTTTAAAATAATGATATTTTAAAATTAATAAAATCAATTTAACAGTAGTTTGGTGGTTCTGGTGCCAAATACGGTTGGTAAGGTTAATTTGTGGGTCACGCCATTCTC
>NZ_JBRAKS010000054.1:0-15358 GCF_052745115.1 Candidatus Jordarchaeum sp. | reverse complement strand
GACGAAAAGCAAAATATTAATCAGACCCACCAACCGTATTTAGTACCAGAACCAGTTTGGTTTAATTATGAGTTTCTTTAAAAAGCAAATCATAGAATTATAGTAATTTTTAAAAGTTTATTATATGTTATTAAGTTTCAACCGCTTAATTGCTACTGCCCGATTTTTTATTAGCTCTTCGAGAACCATTATAACCTCGCTTATGTCCCTTTTCAGAGCCTTTGTTAGTTGGCCGATGTTTTTCTCTCCATCGATCATTAAAAGCAGGTCTACCACCCATTCTCCATATTTGTATGTTAGGTCTTCAGACATTTTGTTATTAAGAAATTCTAGGGTAAATATTTTCTTTACAGGTATTGAGAAAACAGTCATTTCTGTTTGTTGAGGCATTTCAACTAGAGGTTCAAATACCGGTATTTGATTCTTAGGAGGAGTTTTGAGAGGTCCAGAGTAGACCTTTATACGAGGTTTTCTTTCTTTTGCTATTTCTTTCTCTAAACATTTTTTAAATTTTTTAGCGGAGCTATCCAGAACCTTTTGTAAATAGTCAACGTCTCCCTGGTCAATAAGAATCAAGATGTGATCCTGAAAACGAGAAATTCCAATGTTAAGATCCCGGATTTGGGCAGTTAAGCTATAGATATCTATAACTCCTAAATAGAGGAGCAAAGATTGTACCATATCAAGTATCTCAGGAGGAAGCCGTGAAATTATCGCGTTTCCATTTAAACCTAAAATACCAACATATTTTATATAATTGGTCTTTTCAATTTCGTTTATTAATGCCTCCAGATCCTCTATTAAGGAGTTCATAATATATCCCACTAAGTAGCTACTATTAATATTTGATAATTTTCGTATCTTTCTCGTTTTTTTAAATTGTAGGAAGAATAATGGTATGGTGCAATTTTTAGATTATTTTCTTGCCTCATAGTTTTTTAACCATTTAATTTGCCAGTAGTTTGTTCGAGTTATATGTTTTACTGCATCACCAAATTGATATTCAAACTATTTTGAGAAAGTTAATAAATTAAAGTTTTAGATTATCTAAAAATTAAAAATTTCAATGAGAATATATAAAATTATGAAGTCAAAAATAGCAAAATATAATTATAATCGGTTAGCTTCATAATGTCAATATAAGAAAAGTGCTTTGTTATTGAGGGAATGAAATGTCTGAAAACATTTTCCGTGCTTACGATATAAGGGCTGTTTTCAATGAGAAAATTGATGTGGAAAACGTGGTTCGGATAGGGCTTGCTTTCGGAACGTACCTTGGTGGGCAGGGACTGGTATTTACTGGAAGAGATATTAGAACCAGCTCAAGAATAGTGGAAAACGCGGTATCTTCAGGAATATGTTCCACTGGTTGTGATGTAACTTCACTCGGTTTACTTCCCATTCCTTTGTTGAATTTCTATTGCTGGAAAAATAAACCGAAAGCAGGATTAATGGTCACCGCATCACATAATCCTCCGGAATTTACTGGTCTAAGGTTTAGACACAGTGATGGTACGGGTTTCTCTAAAGAAAATGAGGAAATAAAAAAAATTTACTTTAAAGGTAATTTTGTTAAAAGCCCTTGGAATAAACTAGGGGAATTTATGACTATTAACACACAAGTTGTTATTTCTGAGTATTTTAGGTACGTGTTAGAAAGAATATCATTAGAAAGAAAACTAAGCGTAATTCTTGATCCTGGAAATGGAACAGCCTCCATTGTGGCGCCTCAGCTGTTCAGAAAGGCGGGCTGTAAGATTTTTACCATAAATTCTCAGATTGATGGAACTTTTCCTGGCAGAGATTCATATCCCCGTGAAGAAACTCTTGGTGATTTACAAAAAATTACTAGGGATAGTGGTGCAGATATGGGGATAGCTTACGATGGAGATGCTGACCGGGCGGTTTTTGTAGATAATAAGGGACGAATAGTAAGACCAGAAGTTGCGGGTGTGCTATTCGTAAGAGATGCTCTTTCCAAGAAAAAGGGGAAAATTGTAGTTAATGTTTCAAGCTCTCTGATTGTGCAGGAACAAGTGGAAGCCCTGGGAGAAGAGGTTGTCTATGAAAGGGTGGGCGATGTTTTTATGACAGAAGCAATCAAAAAACATGACGCAGTATTCGGCATAGAACCATCGGGACACTTTTATTCCAATTTATTCTACCCCTTTGATGATGGAATACAAACCAGTCTACTTTTAGCAGAGATCATATCCAATCAAAACAAATCACTATCCGAGCTGGTAGATGAAATTCCGCAATACCCTATGATAGAAGAAGCTATAGAATGCCCCGACGAGAAAAAATTCCGAGTGGTAAAAAGAGTTAAGGAAAAACTAGAAAAGAGGGGGTATAAACTCAACCTAATGGATGGTGTAAGGGTCGACCATAAGGAAGGCTGGACACTAATTAGACCCTCAAACACCCAACCATTAATCCGGGTTACTGTAGAAGCAAAAACGGAATCCAAATTTAAAGAATTTAAAGATGAAATGCATAAATTGCTAAAAGAAGAAATGGAAAAAAGTTAGAAAGAATAGACTTTTATAAGTGATACATAAAAGACAAAGAAATTAGAAAAGATAAAGAAATATTAAGTTAATCCCAGTTTTTTAATGAACTTTTTCCCCAATTCAGTTAGACATATCCAATTTGTTTCGGTACGGGATACCATTCCCTTTTCAACAAGGTTATCTATTGCTTCATCAGGGCTTATTTTAGCTTTACCGCTTACCCAAATCCGGTAAACCTTCTGTAACCTTCCGCTAATGGTTTTTTGACGCTCACCCATTGAAAACTGGGCAATCAAAGACAGGGCTTGCTTTTCCTCTTCACCAAGTTCAATAATCTGATCCGACATGGTTTTTCACTTGAACCTAGCATCCATTATTCTTAATTTACAAATATACGTCTTAACCTAAATTTCTTTCTGATAATGTAAAATTAAAAACATAAAAATTACCAAATAATGAAAGAAATATAAAACATTTTAGGGCTCTTTTTAACCCAGTTTTATCCTATATCCCAGACTTTCAAATCCACCTACACATCCTGCATCTTTTCCATTTTTGTCTGCTCCACAAACCCAATGCTAACAGTTAGAACTCCGGCCTCTAAGACTACACCTGAAAAAGAATAAATTAGCCTTCTGAGCATCACCAACTTCCTAATCAGCCATCTTAGCAGCGTTAAAGTGAAACCAACTTATTTGAGAACCCTCTAGGAGAGGAAAGAATATCCTCCAACTCGGAATAGGTAGCCATCTCAGCCGACACAGTTACAAAAGAAATGGTGCTTATTACCAATAAAAATCGTCTTTTGGAAGGCAAACTTTTCACAACAAGACACTTGTAGAAAAAAAGTATAGTATTAGATTTTTGGACATATACCCGATATAAATTTAATAGCTATGTTTTATCTATTTAAAGGCTGATTGTAAGCTCTCCTAATAATGAAACTTTAAATAGTTTCAGTTGTGTATGGTCATCCAAATGTCGCCAAAAAACTTTTCATCTTCACAACAAAAAGCAGCAGTCCCTCAAAATTATTCTAAAGAAAATTTGGATGAGTTGAGGAAATTAAATCCTGAGTTTTTTGAAAGATACGAGGAAATCGATTGTTCCAAGAGTTTTTTAGAGTATATGTTGAAGCCTCTGAGACAGAGTATCAGGGTAAATGTTCTTAAAGTAAGTGGTAAGGATGTGTTGGAAAATCTTGGTAAGAATTTTGACTTTAAACCAGTGCCTTGGTGCACTGAAGGATACTTTATTTACCCCAAGAGGGGTTTTAGCGAGGTGATTATAAGTAATACAATTGAGTACCAGCTTGGTCTGATATTTGTTCAGGAAGCATCCTCCATGATTCCCCCAGTTGTACTTGAAGTAAAGCCAGGACAATTTGTGCTCGATATGGCGGCAGCTCCGGGTGGTAAAACCACTCATATTGGAATGTATATGAAAAACAAGGGCTGTTTGATTGCAAATGATATCAAGAAAAATAGGTTAAATATTCTCATTTTGAACATTCAAAGGAGTGGGATTCTAAACGCGTGGGTTACAGGGAAGGATGGAAGATTCTTTAAAAGATTCGAAAACAGATTTGATAGGGTGCTTCTCGATGCGCCCTGCTCCAATGTTGGCATGATAAGAAAGAATTTTAAGTATCTAAAGGTTTGGCGCAAAAATATAGTTGAATCCCAATCAAGACTACAAAAGGAAATGATTCTAGCAGGCTACCAAGCATTGAAACCGGAAGGAATAATGGTTTACTCCACCTGCACCTTGGAGCCCCCCGAAAACGAGGAAGTCATTGATTATCTCGTATCAAAAACAAACGCCAATGTTATCGAGACAAATTTGCCTTTAAGAAAAACAAAACCATTCACCGAATTCGAGGGAAAGAAATTCGATAATCAAGTTAAAAAATGCCTAAGGATCCATCCTCAGGACAACGACACAGAGGGCTTCTTTGTGGCAAAAATCGTCAAGGAGGATTAAAGAATGTCTGAAAAAGACATCACCCCAAAAATATCCAGAGAGATAGAAGAACGATTTGGGACTAAAATAGATTTCAAACTTAAAGAAATGGGCAAAAGAAAAATCTACGCATATAAAGAATGCACAGAATTAGAAAAACAACCTATTGATATCATACACTACGGCTTTTACTTTGGAAGACTCGAAAAGGATGGACTAAGATTATCGATTGAAGGCACTCAGTTAATAGGGAAAAAAGTAAAGAAGAACATATTAGAAATCGATTATAACCAAGCAATAAAATGGATGAAGGGAGAAGACTTACAAGTTGAGTCAGAAGCCGGCGGTTACGTAATTCTCAAGTGGAGAAACTACTACCTAGGTTGCGGTAAGCTGAAGAATAGAAAAGTCATAAACTTTGTCCCCAAGGACAGAAGAATCTCAACCTAAAAAAATTACGAAAACATATAGATTATCTATTCATTATCATTTCTTAGCAGGTCTAGAAATTGTTTTAGTATCATGGCGGTGGCACCCCAAATTACGTGCCCGTTATAGTCGTAGAAATAAATTGGAACCTCTTGCCCAAAGTATTCGTGTAACTCCACCCAGAAATTTTTCTCATCAAGTAAAGCAGTTAAGGGAGCCTCAATGACTTGCTCAAGTTCATTCTTATTGATTTTGTACGAACCAACTGGTGCATGCTTCAAAAAACCAACGAATGGGGTGACAATATACTTACTCGTAAAAGTAACAATATCATCCAATTTTCCCAAAACTTCAATATTTTCCTTTTCTAAGCCCACCTCTTCAAAAGTTTCCCGAAAAGCAGTATTCAACAAAGTCCCATCTTCCTCATCAAATGCTCCCCCCGGAAAAGAGATTTGCCCCTTATGATATAGGAGTTCATTACTTCTCTTTGTGAAAATAATGTAGTACTCGCTATCTCTCTTGAATAAAAGAAGAAAAACCGCAGCATTTTTAAAATTTGGATCAGATAACTCCAGTCTTTGACGCTTAGAGAGCAATTCTTTGATACTTGATTTCACTTAAAAGTCGCCTCCTTTTCGTGAAATTACACCAATCATCACAGTAGGTTTTTTTCTTATCTTGCTAAAAGGGGCCAATATTTGTCAGTAGTGTAGCCAAACCACCAATTGCTTTAGTTCTTTAAACATCTTTTTGTATCATTATTAAATAACCGACATAAAAAGGTAATCAAACACAAGAAATTAAGACCACAAATAGATACCGGATAAACTACTCCAGCTTGGAGTGTAGCTCTTGCCACCACTTCATTTCCCATTAGTAGAAAGACTTCTCCTTTTTAGTCTAAGGTTGAGCGGTCTGAGTCTATTTAGCGCAGCATTCTAATCGCCACCAAGGAATAGAAACTAAAATGTTTTGGATTTAAAATAAGTTACATCTGATTGTGTTTAGTGAGCTTCTTGAAGTTGTCTTGTTATATTAAATAAAAATGGGAAGTATAGTTTCTGTTTAGAAAGGTTTCTGTATGGTTGCATCGGGGAAAACTGCGACTTTGGGTTTTCCTTTATGGGTGTTTTTCAGCTCTTCAAGTGTTTCCTCCCATGTTTTAAGTTTAATGGTCTTTTCGGGAGGAGACATTTCCAGCCAGGGCTGCTTATCTTGGTACTTGGAAAAGATTATTATTTTTCCTGCTCGGTCAAGTATATTTGAGGGGGGGATATACCGGTTTCCTCCGATCCTTTTAATTCCCCATCTTCCTACAACGTAGTGTGGTACTTGTCCCGTGGGAGTATTATAGACTATTACTAGTGTTCCTCCTTCCTTCATTGCTATAACTGGCCATATACCTATGGTTGCTTCGTTAGCTTTAGAGTATGCATTTGAAATCACTATGTCCGGGGTTTGGGGCATCTGCGCTCGGTAGTGGATCATAGCTTCTTGGACGCCTTTTCTTTGAGCTTCTACAATATCTCCTGCAAAGATGTCCGTCGAGTCTCGCTTGAAGTTTACTAGGACGTTTATTACCATATCTATATCCACCATCTTGGCAGTCTCTTCAGCGTCTTGTCTCATAATGTTCTCATCGTTGAGTCTCCCATATGCAAGCTGGCATGTAGGATGTAATTCCCGGTAGTTTTGAGCAGTAGACCATCCACCCAAGTCTCCGTGGTTGTAGGATATAGTTCTTATACTTGTGATTCCGGGCAGAACGATTTTGCCTCCTCCTCCAAAACCATATTGTGGATGAGGTACTATTCCTCCTATTCCAATCTTGAGGTCACAAGCCATAACCTAGGCGTTTACCTCAACAGGATTTCCATATTTGGTGTGTCCCAGATAGTTGAGGTTACTGTAGGGATTATGGTTGAAGACCGGGTATTCTTCGACTATTTTTTCTCCGAGCTTCTTAGAAAAATCTTCTCTATTGAAGGTTCCATGAGCCCCATTTGCACAAATAAATCTAATTTGGTCTTCCCCTATTCCTCCTTTTTTTAGTTCTTCAATAACCAGGGAAGCTATTTCGGATATTTTTGTGGGGCGGGTCATGTCATCGAAAACTATTACGACTTCCTGCTTGCCCTCCGCTAGCTTACTTAAAGGTTTAGTTTCAATCGGGTTTCTTAGTGTTGAAAGAATTTGGTCTCTGTTCAAGGCGGGTTTTCCTTCGCCACCCATGCCGCACACGTTCACGTCCCATTCGTTGGGAATTTCTAATTCTAAGGTGGTGTCGCCATACCAAGGCATTTGCGGTAAGCTAACCTTCAAAATTTTCACCCACAGGAAATTAGGATATATTTTATTAAAGGCTTTCGAATACTTTTTAGTGTATGATAAATTCTTGAAAAATCAAATATTTGTAAGGGAATTATTTTTCTTTTTTTGTTTCCATTTCGAATGTAATAAAAACGGGATCAAAACCCATTGGGCATACTAATTTTGCAATTCGATCCTTATCTCTCATACCCACATTTATTCGGATTTTATCTACTCCAATTTTTTCTAGAATTTCTAGCGCTTTTTCTGCAAGAATTCTCCCGACGCCCCTTCCCTGATGTTCAGGGTCTACTATCCAATTGTTTAAATAACCCACCATTTCTCCTGACGGTTCTAATCTGGCTTCGATCATTCCCATACCTATTATTTTGTCCTCTTCTTCTGCCACAAGGGTTTGTCTTCGAAGCCCAGGACTGAATAATCGCAGTTTATCAGAGTCTTTCCATTTTTTAGGATCAAAGCCTACGCCAACATATTTACTTAGCTTTTCCATAAGTTTCATTGTTTGCTCATTATCTTTACTTATGTAATTTCTAACTATCATAGTCAAAGGTTAGCCACCTGTATCTACTTTTTTCTGGCTCTGTTTGAGATTTGCTTTAAAAGGATTATAAACTTTTTTGAGAATAAGCCAACCAAAGAAGGTTGTATACTTTTTTCTCATTGGTTTATCTAATTAGCCCCACCATTGCTCGGGGTTACCATCTTCGGTTGCTAGACTTTTATATCCTTGAACCTTATTAAATGGGCAGACTGCGATACAATTAGAACATGAAAAGCCGTTTTTTCTCCACGATGCTAAGCATTTTTCAGGATTGATAGGCCATTTTAGTACTCCCGGATTGTTAGAAATGCTGGTTGGCTCTTTGGTTCTTTCTCCGAAGGAGATGGCTTCGGTTGGACAGATCTCTGCACATCTTCTACAGTTTTGGCAATATTCAGTTACTCCAAAGTCTATAGGCGTATCGTTTTTAAGGGGAATATTGGTGAGCACTTTACATATTCTTACTGCGGGGCCGAATTCGGGGGTTATTAGCAATCCGCTTCTTCCCAGTTGACCTAAGCCCGCAGATACGGCTAAAGGAATACTCAAAGCAGTATCGTTAGCACAAGGTATTGCGGTATAACCTAAACCTCGAATAAATTCCGCAAGACTGGCTGACAGAAACACCATTTTAGAATATCCCAAACCCGTTGTAACCTCACACAGAGGGGAGGGGGAAATATGTAACAAATCTATATCCATTTCTATTGCCATAACCACCGCATGGTTAACATCTGAGGGAATAATAAATTCTTCACTTGTTTCATCCGGTTCTGGCACATTCTTAAACACGATTTTTTTGTGCGCATTGTCTGGCCTAACCCAGTGGTGAGAGTAAACCCATTTATGATCAAGTTCACAAATACCAACTAGATCCGCCCCATAAGTCTTAGCGGCTTTCTTAACCATCGTTGACATTTTATCCGGGTTTTCACGCAATTTTTGAAGATTTAAATTATTTTTCTCCGTTTTCCACGCCTGAAAAAGTTTAACACTGGTAGGATTTTTCTCAAAGCTTAAAGGTTTCCAGGAGAGAAGCCCCATATTCCCTGTTTCAAACTCTGAAGCAGTGGTCAGAGTCCATGCACCTTGCATGAGAGCATAATCTTTAAAAGTGAATCCGGGAAAGTTTTCCCTAATATTTCTGTCTATTATATCCAAAATATTGTCCACTGATTTATTAAAGGAAATATTTGTATCCCAAGTTGTTCTGGCAAACATCTCATTTTTTTGATCGAAACGAGTGTAAGATGAATCAATTTCATAAAGATCAGAAGTCGAAGTACGTGTTCTTACTGGCTTCCTAAATGAACTAACCATAATAAAACGATGAAACAAACCATTTTTAAACTCTTTTAATGAATTAAAAAATAAGGAGAATATCTATCTTTTTACGAGAGAATACTTTTTTGATTAAAAGTTAGTGCCTTCTCGTAAGTTAAGGATTACTTTAAAAAAAGAAAAATAAAAAAGTGTGTTATATAATCGATTTTTATTTACTTTTACTTTAGAGCGCCAGTTGCCATAGCGATAATAGCACCAATGATTTCAATAATACCAGGTATGACACCGAATAACCCGCCCATGAATCCGAGGAGGGATATGATTCCAATGATTAGAACTATGATTGTGCTCCACTTGATATATTTTCCGGCGATTATTAGGATGCTAAGTACTACAGCGATAATAGAGAGTATAAAAACAATAATGCCATATATCGCTACTGCGGGGTTTGTAATTGTACCAAGAAGTGTTAGTGCGGGTAATGCTAAACCTATCCAAAGTCCTGAGAGAGCTCCGATAAGTGCTATTATGCCACCAATCAATACGCCAGTTGTTCTTTCGCCCATTTTTCATTACCTTCCTTTATTTGTTTTTGGAGCTAGTAGATGTGGAAATGAATTTAAATATTTTCAGTCTTCATATATGGGTTTACGGTAAATGTCGAAGTTAATGTTTTTTACATAAGAGGGTATTCATAGTTATGTATATTAAGTTTATATTTTATGAGTATTAGAAATATAAGTGTTTTTATTTAAAAATAAATAATATTATTAATATAATTCTTCAAATTTGAAGGAAAATTTTGGAATTTTTTCATATGTTTTTTTCTAAAATTTTATTCAAATTCACATTTTGTATCGAGAAATCGAGCTTTTGTTTTTAATTTTACCAGTGGTAGATAGCATTTTGAGCATTTCTGGGGTAGTAACACGCCTGTGGTGGGAAGTTTGAAGGTAGATTTTGCATCCTTTGTAATAATTTTCACAGTCCGCTATAAGTCCTCTTCTCCTGAGGAATATTAGAGAATCAGCACAGTTTGGGCATTTAAAATCCATTTCATTTTGAATTTTTTCTGTATGATTTCGTCGGCGTTTTCGCAGATTCTGTCAATGCATGCTTGAATGTGGGAAACGTATTCGGCTTTGAACATTAGGAGTCCGCATTTTTCACATTTCTTTTTGGTTATAACTGCATTTCTTGGTAGTTTGTATGTGGTTCTGCATTCTTTGCATATATTTTTATTATCCTTTTGCGAACGCTCTTCTCCGCAGATTTTACATTTTCCAACTATTTGTTTCGGAAGTTCTGACGTTTTTTGCTTTTTTATTTCTGCACTTTGGATTAGTGGTTCCTGCTCTTTTTGTGTGGTGTAGCCTTTTAGATCTGAGTAAACTGCCTTTTTTTGTGTTGAGGCTTTTCGGTTGATTTAATATTGTATTTTGTACTACGGTTAGGAGGGGTTTCATTAGTTTTTGCAGTAATCTGGTTTGATTCAGAAATTATTTCTAATAGGTTGGATTCTTGTTTTAAATTTTTGGGAGCTATGGCGGGTGGCGTTATGTGTGTTTGTAGTGTTTCAGGAGCTCTGAATATATCTAGATAATCTATTTTTATTTTGCATTCAATTGGAGTGTTTGAGATGTTTAATTTCAGTGGGAGTGTCCATGGTGTGTCTTTTGATATGGTGGTGGATTTTTTTAGTATCTCCTTGTTGTTGAGCCAGATTGATATTTGAAACCGACCGGGTTTTCCGCTGTTTTGAACTGTGGTTTGGAGTTCTATAATGTCCTCAGATTTGAGGATTTGATTTGTTTTAACGCTTACCATTGCTTTTGGTAGGTTTTTTGCTTCTTCTAGTATCTTTTTTCCAGTTTTGGGTGGAAGTCCTATTCTTGTCAGATCATATGCAGAGCTTTGCATAAGTTGATCTAGAGTGCTTATACCCTTACTTATGAGTAGATCCACTGTTTTTGGTCCTATTCCTGGTACCTGTATTAACTCAATTTGTTCATCAAGCGCTCCCTTCTCAAGCTTGAAGGTTAGTAATCTTATAATTCTTGAAATGTCTTCCGTCATAAGTTCTGTGGCAAATCGCCCTAGTGCCGAGAGTAGACGAAGGGCGTTCTGTTTAATTATCCAGGAATCGGCTCTGAGATCTTCCAAGATTTTGATTTGTTTAAGATAGGAGATAAGTATTGCAAGCACCTTTTCCTGAGGCTCATTCAGTTTCTCTGTATGATGATTTTCTAAGTTTGAAAGCACGGTTTTCAGAAATTTCTTTTCAATTCTTCGGACTACGATGTCTTCAAACTCTTTAGCTCTTGAAACTAGGAAGAGTATACCAGTTTCATCAGAAACTTCTTTAATTTCATTGTGAAAGAGTTCAGCTGTTTCTAGATCTAAGTAGTAGTTACACGCGATTTCCGCGAGTTTGGTGGCCTTAAACTTGTTGTTTTTCTTAATTATAAATCCATGTTCCTCCAACCATAGAATTTTACTTCGGATCTCGTCTTCAAGAAATTTTAGTGCTGCTTCTCCTCTACGATTTTTCTCCCGGATGTAGAGAAAGCTGGTTTTTATCCAGTTTAAAGCGTCCTCTTCGCTTTCAATTGTTCCCAAAACTATTTCGGCGTTTAAATGTTCTGAAAGGGTTTCTAGCAGTCTTGACTCAAGGTCTCTTTCCTTGAGTAGTAAAGTTCTATATTTTTCTGCATCTTCGCTCCTTACTATTACCCACCCTATACCCTCTTTGTCGTATTGGGGTCTACCCGCCCTACCAAGCATTTGCAGCAAGTCTAAAGAGTTAATCTTTCGGTCTCCCCTCAAAGTATCATAGACGTGAGTGTCTCTTATAATTACAACCTTCGCCGGGAGATTAACACCCCAAGCCAAGGTGCTCGTAGAAACTAATACTTTTAATAATCCATTTCGAAAAGAATTCTCGACTAATAATCGATCTTCGGGACTCAGCCCAGCATGGTGAAAGGCTACACCATTACCAAACACTTCTCTTAATCGCGTGCTCCGGATTTGGTTAGAAATTTTTTTGAGCTCCAACAATTCTTCCGGTGTGCAGTAGGAGATTGCCTGTTCCTCCCAAACTTTTGCGATTTTGCTAGCAGCGAGTCTGGTGTCTCTTCTGCTAGCTACAAAGATCAGGACCTGGTTGCCCTCAGCTAGTACCCACTTTGATAAATCTAACGCCTTGTAAAGCCGTAGGTACATGTTATAGAACTTGTTTTCAGTTTCATTATACGGGTACACACCAATGGAGAGTGGGACTGGTCTGGTGGAGGAATCAAAGTAAAAAGTAAAATCTTCTTTCGTGCCTATCCATTCAGCCACTTCCCTATAGTTTGGCATCGTAGCGCTAAGGGCAATTATTCTCAAAGGTCTATCATTAACTTCCGACAAGCGTCTCATTCTAGAAACAATTGCTTCTAATACTCCTCCCCTATTATCTGAGTCCAAAAGATGTACCTCATCAATAATCAAGAGTGATATATTATTTACAAAAATATATTCTCTTTTATTCCATTTTCGACTTGCACTGTCCCACTTTTCGGGGGTAGAGACAATTATTTTTGAAGTATTAGCTTCGTAAGGAGAGATTTCTTCGTCGCCTGTGGTTACATACACTTTATACCCAAGTTTGCTGAATATTTTTCCCCATATTTCTTCCTTCTCGTATGCTATAGCTTTTAATGGTCCCAGGTAAAGTATTTTTCCCGAATCTGCGAGTTGCCTAATCATTGCTAGCTCTGCAATAACTGTTTTACCACTAGCTGTTGGAGAACACACTACAATATTTTCAGCAGTATTCAGAATTGAGGGTAAAACCGCAGATTGGATACGGTTAAATTTCTCAAAGGAAAACAGCTCCACAAATTTTTGGGAAATAGTGTCCTTAACTAATAACTCGTCCGGCAACTGCAGACCTCTAAAAAATAATTTTAATCTAAAACACAAATCTTTGATAAGCTTTAAAAGAATTTTGAAAGAAACGTTCCTAATACATTTTTTAGGAGTGGTAGAAGATGGAAGAAAGTGTAAATCGTATAATGTCTCAGGGTTCGATACTCGAATCGGGTAAACAGAGACACTATCTACTCAAGTATGGTTTAGGGCTAAACATGGACAAGTCTGCAAAATATACTATTATAGCGGGTTGTGCTAATCCTTTTGGTTTATTTGAGCCCTTTAAAGATTTCATAGAATTGTTAGGGCTTTTTAACGTGGATTATACTTTTCTTAAAAAAGAATATTGTTGCGGAAATCTTGCTTATAGAGAAATACCGAAAGAGGATAGACCGAAATTAGAAGAATATTCTAGGCAGTTTATTGAAAACAATCTTAAACAAGCAAAGAAACTGGGTTCAGAAGCTATAGTAACTTTTTGCTGTGTTTGTGCTTACCTGTATAATCGATTCTTCGGCGACGAGTATGAGGGTATGAGTATTTTATTTTTTCCAGAGTTACTTCTCGAAACCATGAAAGGAATACCGAAATTGAATAAAAGCATAGCATATTATGAGGGATGTTATAGGTATCAGAGAGATTTAGCGCCCGGTGCTAAGATAAATCTGAAAAGTAACCACGAACTTCTAGATAGAATTGAGGGATTGCAAATAAGCTTAGTTCCATCGAAACTTTGTTGTATGGAGGATTTACAAAAAATTTTTGAAGAAATTAACAATAAAGATGTGGATATAGTGGTGACAAGCTGCACTGGATGTTACGCAGTGCTCGGAGTAACCTCAAAATTAATGGGTGGTAAACCACAGGTCAAATTTTTAACTGAAATTCTTTTAGAGGCATATAAAGACGAAAGAGACGACTAGAAAAAGTCTATAATTACGCTCCCAGATTATTTACATCTAAATATTTTTGGTTAGATCGCCTTTAGAGAGTCACTTTTTGAGCTTTTCTACAATTTTTTCTACTTGTTCTATTGCGGTACCAATGTATTGTTTAGGATCTAGCCAATTCTTCAATTCTTTTTCGGTTAAAAGATTTTTGAGTTTTTGATGAGTGAGTATGGCTTTCATTAATGGTATGTTTTCTTGACGGCATTTTACTGCTAATTGGCGAAGAAGCTCATGGGCCTCCTGCCTTCCCAATCCTTTCTCTACCAGTTTTATCATTACGTTCTCGGTCATATAGAGACCACCCTCTAGTTCAAGGTTTTTCTGAATATTCTGGTGGTTAAATTCTAATCCTTTCAGTATGGAGGTGAGTTCGGTTAGAATATAGTCTAAGAGTATGAAAGATTCGGGGAATATTATGCGTTCATTGGAAGAATTTGTTAGATCTCTTTCGTGTTCGATTAGTGCAGCATTATCTAGAGTGGGTATAGTGTATGCTAGTATAACGCGGGAGATTCCACAGACCCTTTCTGATCTGTGTGGATTCCGCTTCTGGGCCATAGTGGACGAACCTACTTGCTTTCTGGTGAAAGGTTCGAAAACTTCGCCGATTTCGGTTCTCTGCAGATTTCTAATTTCTTTCGCGATTTTGGTCAAAGTGGCGGCTACTAAGGCATTCAAGAAGATTAGTTCCGCATGACCGTCGCGTTGAACTATCTGATTGGTTATTTCAGCTTCTTTTATTTTCAAGTCTTGCATCACGAGTCTTTGAATATCGAATCCCCCTTTACCAAAGCTGGCCATTGTTCCCACTGCTCCACTCATTTTTCCCACTAAAACTCTATCTTTACATTGCTCAATTCTTTCAAGATGTCTATTTATTTCGCTGGCCCAAATGGCAAACTTCATTCCATAGGTAAAAGGAACCGCGTGTTGTCCATGTGTTCTCCCTATGCATATTGTTTCTTTGTGCGCGGAGGCTAGGTCTAATAAAACTTTTTTTAGGGAGGTCAGTTTGGAGAAAATTATTTCTATCGCATCTCTTAGAATGAGAGCCCAAGCAGTGTCTACGATATCATAGCTGGTTGCTCCTAAATGCACATATTTCTTAGAGTCTCCCTCGCAAACTTCAGATAAGGTCTGCACCATAGCCATGACGTCATGGTGAATTTCTTCTTCCAATTTCTTTACTCTATCAAGTTTCACATATTCTAATGAGGCCTTTTTTGATATCTCCTCCGCCGCCTCATTTGGAATATCTCCCAAACTTGCATGCGCCCTGGCTAGTGCCGCTTCTACATCAAGCCACCTTTGGAGCTTATTCTCTTCTGTAAATACCTGTTTCATTTCAGGGGTGAAGTATCTATATTCTATTGGATGTACCGACATCCCAAACACCTTAGAAATAATCTACATTTTCTTAAGAT
>NZ_JBRAKS010000053.1:0-15625 GCF_052745115.1 Candidatus Jordarchaeum sp. | reverse complement strand
ATGTGGTTGTTTACTCCTTTGTTTCGGGCTTAAAAAACGCTTCTTTCCGGGGAAACTTGTGAGCAAAACACAAGCATATACTTCCCGTATACGGCAAGAAAGACACAACAATTTCTTGAAGGCCTTTAAGTGAGGCGACCCAGAAGCTCCCTCTTCAGGTCTTCCACTGAGACAATCCAAACCAATTCTCTACGCTTCTCATAAACATATACCAGAGGAACCTTAAACTTGGATGCCAATCGGTAATAAGCAATCGTGGCTGGCTTAGTAGCCGACGTACAGTCCATGACAACCTTATAGTTCCTAAGGAGACCAAGCAGTCTCGGCATCACCTTCTCCTCAACCTCGCTCACCCGGCTAATCTCCTCATCACTCAACAAACACCACTCAACATTCAAATGCGTAATATCCTCCCACTCCGCAACCGCCCCATGCGTAGTAGCCACAACAATCTTCTCGAAAGAGATTCCCTTTTCTTTAAGAAGGCTGATAGCTGTTTCTGTTTCAGACTCCTCTCTTTCGCTTCTCTCACCCAAAAGTCCCAGATAGGCGTAGGGGGAAGGAGAATCAAAAATGTAACCTAGAGGAGTCTTAAACTGTAGCTTAATTAAGCCCCCTTCACGATTAATTATTCCTCTCCTTTCAAGAATGGTTAAATTATATTCGAGAGTAGCTTTAGGTACCCCGGTACTTCTACAAAGCTCGCTGAACCGAATCTTCCCTCCGACACGTGATAATCCTTCTAGAATGGAACTCCTATTTTTTCTTTCAAGAAGAGACCTGTACTCTATGACGCGAATGATTATTCCTCCTTTGCTAATCTTGATTTAACTTTGGGAAATAAAACTTTAATGCTTTTGTAAGTTCTAAAAAAAGCTGTAATTTTTGAACACTGTTCGAAATAACCTAATCTACTATAGGGGGAAGGTTATGTTCTCAGTTTGCAACATACCTGTAAGGTATTGAAAATGTTGGCTCCAAAAAACGTGAACTGGAGGTGAGTAGTTGGTAAGAAAAGGCCTATTTGCTTTGGGCATTGTGTTAATAATGGTGAGTGTATTATTAATGTTTTCTCAATCGTATATTACACAGCCGAACCCATTATTCTCTTTAGCCTGCTATCAAAGCTCATCACAGCAAGGCACAGTGTATCCGGGAACAGCCACACAAGTTAATGTAAGTGGGATACTACTCCCAACATTTGTAACGATTAATTTCAATGTACAATCAGGAAGCGAAACCGCAGCCACAGTAGTTGACCAAAACCTTAACGTTATAGCAACTATTCCAACCGGTTTTTCAGGAGGAGTAACATTATTCTTACCCGCCGGAACATACTACATAGTTTGGTCACCAAAAATACTATACTCAACAGTAAAATTAAACATCTTCCAATACAACATCGGCCTTAACATGATAATACAGAATTACCTCAAAGAACCAGCCCCAATAACACAAGGACTAGTAATACTCGGAATCATAACAATAATCGGCGGAATAGCAGTAGCAACCTACGGACTTGCCAAAGAAGAATATTAAAAAGAAACCACCAACAACCTTCTTAGTGAAACCAGTTTCAACGTTCCCCACCCACCCCATTTATTATACGATTTTTATTGACATTTCCATTTATCGACATTTTCATGCCACATATGAAACAGAGATAGATAAACGCCCGAATTTTTCATGTTTTCAATTCAAAAAAAGTTTAAAACACTCCAAAACACACCGGCATTTTTCGCCAACCGAAACAAGACTAAACCCATTAATTATCATGTAGGCTGGCTTTTGGTTTATCGCGTCAATAATTGTTTACAGGAAAGAGTACAATAACCATTACCAACGAAGCCCAAAAACCAAAAATAATCAGCTTCTACACGGATCATTTTAATCCAGTTCCAAAAAATAAGAATTTATTCGAACAATGTTCCAATAAAATTAAAATTGCAAACCGAAAAAACATTAGTTAAAACTTTTAGTAAAATTGAATTCGAAAGCGCATAAATATAACAATGCTAAAAATGAAACACTTATATTTATAAAGGTGAAGAACCAAAAATAACTTAATTTAAACCTTTTAGAAACTTTTAGTTTCGAAATAAAGTTCAAAATTGAGGGGTCGAGGTGACCAAGACCGCAATAATAGCACCACTGGGCACAAGTCCACCAGTCATCACCGAATTTCTAGAATATGTTGAAAAAACACTTGACAGACGAGTATCAGATCTAGTTATTATCGCAACCAAAGAACCCACAGTTCTAGAAGGCGTTCCCCTAATAGAAACGGCGGTTAAAAACAAATATCTACATGTTCACACTCACATTGTCGAATTACCCTTCACGGACATACAATCTGATGAAGATAACCTAAAATTTATGAAAATATGCGCAGAAGTACTCCGAAAAGAAAAAGAAATCCACAAAACCGACATAATATACCTATGCGTAGCCGGTGGAAGGAAAGACATGTGTATCACGCTCTCCCTACTTGCTCAATACTTTGAAGTAAATGGAGTGTTCCACGTAATTACACCCGACATTAAATCAATGAACATAGAATTGGAAAGAGCAAGACAAAACATGAAGGAACTCTCCGAAAACCCTGATAAAGACAGCTACTACGAACAACACAAGAAACTATTTGACAGTTTGATGTATCCACCACCAGCCCAATATAATGTTATCAACATACCGGTTCTACCATACCCCCAAACAATGTTGAACGATATTATTAGATTACTCACTGGAGACTCAACCCAGACCAGGTCAAATGTGAAGCTACCCCTCATAGTTCTAGAAAATATGAATGCGTCAGGACTAATAAAGCTTACAGAAAATAACGTTTACCTCACAAGTGAGGGAAGAAGGTTTGGCGAAACCCTAAAACTAGGCCTAAGTGTGAGGTGAAAAGAAAAATATGACCAGCCCCCTATTCCTCGTAGACCCAATAACGTTCAAAATCACAAAAACAGAGGATCCAAACGTTTGGGAAAACTGCACATGCAAATTCCTAGACAGAGTGAAACAAAACGTTGAGAAGCAAATTACTGGTAAAAACACCATAGACCGTTTAACGATATTAAATAACGAAATGGTAAAACTCTTAGACTCTGAGGACTGTGAATGGTCCAAAATACCATCAGATACAAGATTTCCCGGCTTCTTTTCAAGCATGTCTGATCACTCCCTTGCCACCTCAGCCGTGGGAGTAGCCATAGCGGCGGAACTCTGGAATAAAAAAGTTGATCTAGCAAGCGAGTATGGTGACAGTGAACTAGCAGAGCTGTTGAAAAGTAGAAAGGGTGTAATAGAAGTTGTTAGAACACTATGTCTCCTTCATGATTCTGGTAAACCCTCATATGACCATGAGGAGGGAACTAGGAAAGCCGTCGAAGACCTACTTTCGCGAATAGGTTTTGGCAAATTGGCGTCTGATTTAGCTATATCCGCCTCAAGACACCATTATGGTAAAGATTCGAAGAATCCTCCAAAAACAAGGGTTGAATGGATAGTGGCTTATGCTGATAAGGTTGCTGTTCAGGATAGGGTGTTTGCTGGTAAAATTATTGATGTGGCTGTTCAACCACTCAGATGGTTGGGTGGTCACGTTGATGCTGGAAATAGACAGAAAATTTTCCAATTAGTGGATTTCTTTGAGAGATACGATGAAAAAGTAGGAGAAAAAAATAAAGATGAAGAGTTGAAAGAGATTAAGAAAATTTTTCCTTTAGATTATAAATGTCTGAGAGACCTAGATTCAGAATTGTTGAATGTTAAGGAAAGACTGGGTGAGGATGTACATTTAGCTTTAATTCTTTTTGAAGGAGCGGGTATACAGGGTTACGTTACCAAATCAAGCTCCGCAAGGCACTTGGTTGGCAGAGGCTCTCTGGTGGAGTTGGCAACTAGACTAGTCGCAAAAAAATTAGAAGAAATTCTGGCTCCCGAGTCCATAATTTATGTTGCTAGTGGAAGTATGTTCGCCATTGTTCCTCCTTCTGAGTTGACTCAAATTGTGGAATTATTGAATAAAAGTTTTGGAGAAATTGTCAAAGGGGGAATTAGTTTAAAAGGCTGCAAGTCGCCAGATGAGGTTAGCTTCAACTTATTTGAATTGAAAACGGGACCAAAATTTACTTGGATTAACTGGGAAAAGGAGAAGAGTTTATCGAGAATAGAGAGGAGAAATTTTGGTGAGTTCTACACAATATTGAATAACATTATTTCTGTTCTCGATGTGGCAGCTGTAAAGAAGAGTGACTTGGCTGTTTCTGCTGACGAAATTTGTCCTATTTGTTTCGAGGAAAAATCCCTTCCAAAAGACGATCCTAGTGTTCTAGACGTGATGAAATATTTACCGGCGGATGAAAAGGAGGAATATAGAGCTGGAAACATCTGTTTAAACGTTGACCGACATAGGAATAATCTTAAGAATCTTGAAAAGTTCCTTATAATAGAATTCAACAAAGGGAGAGCTAGCGTATATTTACCTGAGAAAGAACACCCCGATGATGTCAAGAATTCACCTATATATGAGATTATCAGGATGGTAAGTAGTATTTTGGATGAGAAACTGAACACAAAATACAGAGAACTCACAGAGGGATTCTCAGGTTCAGTTTCATTTAGAAAGGTCGCATCCTGGGATCTTCTTGGTTTTCAATCAGAATACGCTTTAAAGGGAGAAGAGGTTCCCGAAGAAGGGGAGTTAGGAGGTTCGGATGTGGCTTTCATAAAAGGGGACGGGGACAATTTCGGTCTTATTAAATCAGCAATGAACAGCTTAACCTTATACCGCAAAGTATCAAAAATATTTAAGGAAGTTATACAGAAGTCTATTGCCGAAGCCTTGAGTGAAGTCATAATACACCAACTAAAACTTTACTCCGAGAAATACCGTTCAGATATCACATCCGAAAACTTGAAGCTCCCAAGCAAACTTCATCTACCTTTCGATATGGTTTATTTTGGCGGGGACGACTTTTTCCTCGTTCTGGATGCGGGATTCATCTTCACCTTCCTACAAGCGTTTAGAAACGCGATTCTAGATGTATTGGGTAAACGGAAGCAAAGCTACGATAAGCAGGAGGATGAGAATCTTTCCATATTCCCCTTAGGCGTTTCTCTCGGTGTGGTTGTTGCGCCCAGTAAAGCCCCCATTCATGGCACAATAAGTGCTCTAAATGCACTGGAACATAATTCGAAAAAGTTTAGTAAATACAAACAGAAAGTTGAGGATGGTAAAGTTGTTTTTGGCGGTGAAATATCAGTTGCACTTGAACGCTTCACCACAATCCCATCTGAAGAATCAGTAAACGAGATTTATGAGCCTAAAGATTTTGGAAAAATGACGCGAATTCACATCACCTCTTGGCCCCTTCTAGGCGAAGGAATCTTCTCAGATAGTTCGACAAAGGAGGATACCCTCTCATTTGTTAAACTTATGAAAAAGCTCCTGGAAGAATATGGAATCAGGTCTAATAGTGTAGCCGAGTTTTTCAGATTTGAAACCCTTAATGAGAAAGAGATAAAACTCAGAATAAAGTTCAAAGCGGCCCGCTTAGATAAGAGACGCCCAGAAAGAGAGGGATACAACCTCTTAGCGAATAACCTTACAATTAAGGAAGATGATCTTATAAAGTTTCGACATAGGGACATCGCCAATGCCATGAAGATAATTAAAGATAATCCACTTTTATTACCAAAAGAGTTGGATAGAGGATAGGGTGTGATTGAATGTTTTGGAAAGAGGACATAGAGGTCTCCCTAACTATTAGTGGAAGCTTCAGGGTCGGCTCTGGGAAAGCCGGGTTGGAAGTTGACCTACCAGTTGTAAAAGAGTATCTAAACAACGGCAAAATAAGCTATTATAGTTCTAACTTTTCAAGTAGCCTTCGTGGCATCTTGAGAAAATCAGTACGCAGAATGATCCAATCAACAGATATGAGTGCGTTAGCCAACCTTGAAGAAGATTTATTCGGAACTTGGGTTACTGAACCGGGAAGAAGGAAGAAGGAAGGCAAAATTCAAATCAAATTAACACTGCCCCCCTCAGAAGGTGTCAAACAGTATAGTCGAACTGGCATAAGAATCGATGAAGTATTTGGCTCGGTAGCACACCAAGCACTATTCACTTATGAAGTGCTAGAGTGTGAGGAAAAAAAATTAACATTAAAATTTAAGCTCACCAGCGACTTCCCACTAAGCGAAGATGATGCTGCCCTCCTGTTGGCTGGTTTAAACGGTTTAACTTACGACTTCATAGGAGGTTTCGCATCAAGAGGACTAGGTTTAATTGAAAAGGTCGAGGTTGACCAGAAATTTAAGGATTTTGCAAAACAGCATCTAGAAAAATATTTAGAAAAGTAAATGGGTGATTGGATGAGCGTTGGACTAGTAGAAGTGGAGGCTAAGACTCCCATAGTAATTGTTTCAAAGAGAGCTAAGGGAGGATTTCTGGAAACAACAGAATACATTCCAAGCTCAACTATCCTTGGAGGAGTAGCCCGAAAAACAGTTAAAAACAACCATTCAAAAGGCTTTGGAAACTGTGCGAATCTAAAGGGACCAAATGAATTTCCCAAATGCGAAACCTGTAATGCTAAAGAAAGATGCACTTATAATTCCATATGGATTGAGAAGAGACTAAAGCTCAGCTACTATTTTCCCTTCGACCAAAAAAATTTCAAGGATCCGCCTCCTATTCCCAATCTGCAAAGCCTCTTTAAATCAAGAGAGGAGGAATTGTTTGTAGATGGCCTCCTACTCATGGCTCTCTACAAACTGTCTCTTAAAAAACTAGCCAAAGAAGAAACTCTCCTAGAAAGAATTGAGACTAAATCCGGCCCATGCAAAAAAAGTGAATCCTCAGTCTATATTCAGGACAATAAAATAGAAACGCTGAAAATTAAAATCAATGATTCCCCACACGTTGCCATAAATCATCAGTTCAAAACCTCTGAAACAGGATACCTATACAGTCACACTGCGATAAGTAGGGGAACAAAATTCACAGGGCTTGCCATAGGTGACGAGGAAAACATTGATGCCCTTAATGGAGAGATATCTATTGGTACCGGAAAATCGCGAGGGAATGGCATTGTAGGACTAAGAGTCAAGAATAAAGAATCGTTAAAGGATTTCATTTCGATGAGAACAGAAGCTATTATGAAAGGGTTTGAAGAAATTAGAAATAAAATGATTAACTTTTTGGAGGAACCTCAGAGGGACTTGCTTTTTGGAACTGTAACGGGTTTATCTCCCTTGCCTCTCAACGGGAGCATGCCATTTGATGCAGTTGGGAAGAGGATTAACATTCCCCCTAATCAAATTGTCCATCTATCCTACAAGGGGGGTATTCACATCAGATACGAGTTTAACGACGAAAAAAATTCTGGTCCTAACTTCATTCTCTCCTCGGTAATTAACCCCGGCTACGCGGGAGTTTTTTACATAAAAGGAGATTTGGAAGAAGTTTCACTTAACCTAGCCAAAGTAGAAACAAAAATGAACAATTACCATCCCTGGTTCGGCTGGGTAACCATAAATCATCCAATACACTATGAATTTGGTAATGGAGTTGGAGGTGAATAAAAATATGGAAAAAGAGGATACAACCAAATATGTGGAAGCTGCAGAGAAGATTCTAAAAGGCATCGAGAGGCATATAATAGAAACTGAAGGTACAGGTGAGGGAAAAGGAAACGTTACAACGAATACTGTAAGGAAAACGTTGGAGTTAGCCAAAAACTCAAGAAGCTACCTTGAGTTTAAACTAAGATTCGGACACATGGTCGCTAGGAACTTGCCTTCGAGAGAGAGAAATACGCCTCTTGAAAAATTTTATGAAAAATTAAAGGAAGAATCCTCTAAGGGTGATCTCGATCTTAAAAAACTCATGGAGTACGTGGTCATGAGGTTCACGGTTTTGGCTAAATTAGGAGAGGAAGGGAAGAAGAGGTGAAAATTAAAGATGAGCACTAGTGAATTAACTCTTCATAGCAGACTTAAGAGACGAGTAGTCATTGACTGTGCAGTTGAGACTATGGAGCCACTCCATGTCGGAAAGGGAAAAGAGACCCTAAGCGTATCGGAAGTGGATATGCCAGTAATGCTTGACACTAATGAAAACCCCATAATTCCAGGCTCAAGTATAAGGGGGGTTCTCAGGGCACATGTAACACGCCTACTAGCCTCACTAGACGAAACAACGCTAAATAGTGAGTTCAATGCTGGGAAGGTTAAAGCAGAAGAAGAGGAAATAGACGCTTTCCAAAAAGCGAAATCCCAAGAAGAGAAAATGAAACTATTTAGTGAGAAATTGGGGGTTATTGACAAATTGTTTGGTGTGTCTGGTTATGCTTCACCGCTAAAAATAACTGACGCCACTCCAAATATTGAAATTGATCTAGCTGCTCGGACGCATGTTAAAATCGACAACGATTTGGATAGGGCGGTGGAAGGAGGTCTATTTGACGTTCAGTTTGTTCCCGAGAAAAAACAATTTGAATTCAAAATGGTTTTCGATGAGTTAAATGATCATGTTACACTTGATGTAAACAATGTTTTCTACAAATTAATTCTGAGACAGTTGGGAGACGCACTTGAGATATTTTTAGGCGGAATGAAGTCAAGGGGATACGGATTAACCACAATTAAGGCCAAACAGGTTTTAGCATACACTCCCAAACAATTAGCTTTGGGTGAAAAACCTGAACCTGTCACCGACATAAAACAATTCATAGACAAAGTCCTTAAAGAGAAGGGATGACTAAAAAGGCGGATAGTGGTGGATGTAGAAGATGAGTGAACCTAAATGTTTTGGAAAATATGTACTTCTCAGCCAAATGGAAGCTAAAATAGTTACAAGAACACCCTTGAGAGTTGGGAAAGGTAAGGAGTTGTCGGTTGTCGAATCAGACCTGCCAATAATGAAGAATTCGGAAAATGTTCCCATCATCCCCGGTTCTTCTCTCAAAGGATTCTTTAGAGCTAACTCAGAAAGAATAATAGCCAATATAAACAAAGAAGAAGCAGAGCAATTAATCCGGAAAATATTCGGTTCTTCAGAAAAAAAGGAATCTGGCTCTGCGATCCTGTTCTACGACCTTAAAGCCAAAGAGCATAATTACAAACTTGAAAATAGGAAGCACATCAAAATTGATCCAGAGACGGGGGGTGTTGACAACCTTTTTGAAGCTGAGTGCGTAATGGATGGTTCAGTATTCGAAGGACTCATCGCAACAACGAGGAACCTCTCACCAGCATTTATGGGAATTGTGCAACCAGTAATTGAGCTATCCTCACTCGGCATCAGCCGGTTGGGGGGCTTCAAAAGCAGAGGCTACGGCGCGGTAGACATTACCATAAATAATTTAACTTTAATAATACCTGGGAAACCCAGAGAAAAGCTAAGAGAGGGGGTAGAAATTCACCCAACAATAGGAACGATGAGACCAATTTATATTAAAACAAAAAATGGCAATGAAGTAACACTCAAGGAAATAGACGAAATCAACTTTGAAGCAGTAACTGAGGAAGCGCCCAGCTACCTCGGAACAAAAATAACAATAAAAGATACCAAAGAGACTAGTAAAGTGCTTTCAGCATTAGCCAATCAGTTTCAGAAATATCTCACAGGAGAAAAACAGTAGAAGTGGGGGAAAAACGGGAATTGAGCAGGCAAACACGTAGTCCGAGAGGGGAAATTTCTTCATACTATGATTTTATTAGGGTTGATTCAACAAGAAGAGGAAAAATTTCAGACCAGTTATTTACAGATCGTAGAAATTTGGAAAATATTTACCTATTTGAGCTCCAGCTTACCACCATCAGCGATGTGCATGTTAGTACGGGAATGAAAGAAATCGAAGAAAAAGATGTGCCCGAAATAATTATGATACAATATCTAAACAATAAAGATGGCAAACCTACCATACCCGGCTCAACGTTTAAGGGTTTGGCATCAACAAATTATATGGCACTTACAGGTTCCATAGATCTTACAAGCGAATTATTCGGATCGGACAGAAACCCTGCAATTTCGAAAGCGTTCTTTGAGGATGTTGTGCCGATTGAAGATGGAAAAATGAAACTGGTAAAGGTAAAGAGAGCGTGGATGCCAAGGAGGAGAGTTCAAAGAAGTATTAAGTTTTATATTTCACAAGCGCCTCCAACAACAGCCTATGGATTAATGCAGTGTATTCCCAAAGCTACACTGCTCTCAACAACTATACGAGGTGTCAGTCTGAAAGATTTTGAAGTGGGCGGATTACTAATGTCTCTGGGATTAAATCTCCAAAACAATGAAGTTAACGCGGGAGTAATTAAATTAGGTTATGGAAAACCTCAAGGATTCGGTCAGCTTAAACTTGTTCCAGAAAAATCAAGAATATTATCTCTAGATTTAGAGAGGCTCACAGGACTTGCAAATGCTATAAAGTCAAAAGGGAGTCTCAATGAAGCAGAAATTGTAGGCAAGTATATTAAAAAATTCATAGAGGAAGTCAAGAAGAGGGATTCAAAGAGGGATTTAGGTCAAATATTTCAAAAAATCTTTGTGGGGATTTAGAAAAAATGAATGAGGAAGAAGTAGATGCTATAATTAAAAAGGCTAGAACTTTCCTAAATGGAATACGAAGCTACTCACGTGACCGGGAAATCAACCAAAGAATAGACATAGTTACAGCAAATATGGCGAGAACCATTGGATACAGAGTTGCAAATGATCCAACATTTAGAAATTTGAGGGATTCACCAATCAAACAGGAGATAAAAAGGCAACTAATTTCTGAAATGGTAAACCAGAGGGTCTTTGATAAGGCGAGGGATAAAAAAGAGCCTTCAAAAGTTGCAGAAAAATTATCCCAAGCTATAATAAATGAACTCACTTCATTAGGTTGGTCCAACGAAAAATCTAAACTATTCATGGAGGCAATATGGATGATCCCCGAAACCGAGGCGGGGGGAATCAAAGTATTCTGAGGAAAATAGGTATAATCACAGTTAGGGAACATACCACTGATTATCTTGTGCAGACTATGGTTCAAATTTTAGGAGAACCTCTACACAATTTTTCCCACTTGTTTCGGTTAGTTAAGAGGGAATTCGTTAGATATCAGGAAAGCCAAAAAGTGCTACAGGCTTTATCTTTTAAAGAGTTAGCCGATTTAATTAGTGACATTAGACCTATCATACTCGTCCTTTTAACCGATGAACTTGGACTTTGGCTACCAATATCAAGCAATGGAGCATCAGATAAGTCTTTAGAATTTCTACCCCTAGTTATTACAAGGATAAAACCTGAGAATATAGTAATTATAGATGTCGATACTAAGAATTTCCATAAGTACAAATTAGATGATGGGGAAACGTTAGCCTATTATGAACATATTATCAGAGAGTTGGACAAGACAGAGATTCATTTTTACGCCAGAAAATGGTGCAATTATCTAGAATACAAAAATAGGGTTAATAGAATGGGAGACAAGAAAACCAAAATGGAAACACCACAGCCTCTGAAAATGATTCAATTTGCCGAAACGTGGCTCACTACAAAGATTTGTACAGAATCATCTACTCAAAATAAGAATGCGGGAACCGAGTTAATAAGCAATAAAACTCACAACAATATAAAAGAATTTAATGAGGAACTAATAACGCTCAAAGAAAAAAATATTCTTAAGCCTATAATCGATATACAGCAAGTGACAGAAACTCTAAAAACGCTGAACACCAGATACGATCTTATTCTCAAAATTGGGGATCTAATTAGTGATCAAGTTCAAGAGGGGAAGCTTCTTGAAGGGGATCTTACCAAAAAGATTAAAGAAAGGCAGTATAAAAATGATGATACTCTAAGAAAAAGTTTTTTTGGATGGTCCTGTTACTGTGGGGCTCAAGGCCTAAATCTATTGATTCATGGATATACTAGAATAAAACTTGAAAAATATGCGGAGGGATTGCAGTTTATTTCTAATGGAGTAGACCACGTAAAATATGGATTATTCCTTTCCCAATTTTGTATTATGGATGATTTAAGAGTATTCAAACAAACTGAAATAAATATGCGCCCTAACCGCATTTCTTTTAGAGTATTAAACCTTGATTGTTTACTAAGCTACTTTAAATCTTCTCAAAATGATGCGTCTAGCGAAGGGCCTTTCAAACCTTCAGAAACGTTGCATGACATAGATAATAAGGTAAAATCTCTTAGGAATAAATCGGTATATTCCCATGGCTTAGCACCAGTTACGCTGAAAACAGGTGAAATTGAGGATATAAAGAGAGCTATTCAAAACCTCCTTCGCGATTTTGATCTTTCTATAAACTGTGCGTTTCAAAGGTTAAAAGCAAGCTTAGAAGATTCCCTCAAAAATCGCACCGATGAGGAAGAAGACAGAATCATGGCTGACTTAGATCTTATAAAAAATTTTTATGATATATTAAAGGAGTTGGGCTTGGGCAAAGTAGAACTTAACCTTAATGAGGAAATAAATATCGTAGAGCTTCTCAAGAGATTCTTATGTTACTCTTGCATTGAAAAAGCCCACACTCATAGTCAATCCTAAAAAACCAAGGCGTAGAATCCTTTCGTCGATAGTAAGCATTGAAAAGTTATACGTATACAGAAAGTTAGATTTACCCTCTCATAAAGCGGCTCTCCTCTGCTGGGAGCTTAATAATACGAGGGAGCAAATTAAATATATACATGCAAGCCATATATATGTGGGACGAGAAATAGCTGATGGTTATGATGATTGGAGGGTGACATAATGGTTGATTCTGTTCTCGTTATTTCTCTTGGGAGATCGCCTCCAGTTGTTACTGAAACTGTTGATGCTTTGCTGGAAATGGGTGTTAATCTTAGGAGGGTTTACTGTGTTTCTACGAGTGATGAGGCTATTCAGACCAAGTGTATTCCGCTTCTTGAGGCGGAGTTTAGAAATTATCCTGAATATGTAAATAGGAGAATAGAGTTTAATCCGTGGAATTTCATTTCCAATAAGGATATTGAGACGCAGGAGGATCATTTGGAATTTGTGAATACGGCTTCTTCCATTATGAAGAGGGAGGAAGATAGAGGGTCCGATATTTATCTTAGTATGGCTGGCGGTAGAAAAACTATGTCTGCGGCGATGGCTATATTGGCTCAGATTTATAGTGCTAGGGCGATTACTCATGTGCTGGTTCCAACCGAAATTGAAAGGAAGGGAGTAATAGACGTTTTGGAAAAAATTGAGTCTGAAGAGGAAAGGAGAAGAATTTTGCATCTTGAAAACAAGAATCTAATTCTTTTCCCAGTTATTGGAATAGCCTCCCTCAGAAATGAGATAATTCAGATACTCAAAAAACAGGGAGGAACATACGATAAAAAGGTACTGGAAATTCTAAAAACAAGCAATTTCGTTGACAGTAACGGTAACCCAACACCCCTAGGAAAAGAATACCTAAAAATACTAGAAGACATTGAAGACACACCCCCAATTTCCACAAAAAAACCATCTGAAAAGTGGAAAATCTCACACAAGCCTATTTCAAAAAACCTAAACCAATTCGTCCAGAAAATTGCCGAATGCCCATACGTGGAACTAGTTCAAGACATAGAATATGAACCCTCACCGAAGACGAAAATCAAGAGTGTGGAAGACACAAAAATAATTGCCCAAGTTGCAGATGGAAGTAAATCAGTCATTCTAAAAATATACACAACAGCCAAAACACAAAGCCAAGTAAAAAAGATAAAAAAAGAACTTTCACCCCTCTTCAAGTGAAGTGTTGCAATTGCGCTCCTTTCTGGCGCGTTCACTATCCTTTTAACCAAATTTGTTGTAGTCTTACAATCCCAGTGCAAAGTTTTATTATTACAAAATCAAATTTTTAATTAGATTTGGCTTACGTATTTGGGAGGTTGAATTCGTTGGGTGTTTGGCATTTTAGTGGTTTGGGTAATAGTCCCGGGGCACTTACAGTGCCTTTAACTTATATTTATTTGCTTCTGAAGGCGGCTTCCCGAGGTGACGAGGCGGCTCAAAGTTTTTTTGAAGCTTCTGGTGAGGAGTCTCAGGAGAGGAAGGGTGCGCCAGAGGCGCTTATTATTTTTACGTCGAAGGAAATTATTGAAGAACAAATTATGAGCATAGACATAACTGATAAGTGGTTTGGAACCAGTAAAGGGCCTTTGCCGAGCGTTATTTTACAGTACTTCCAAAAACTTCTTGGTAAATTGAGGGATGTTTCATTTTCGGAGTTTTACAGGGAGGGCTGGATTCGGTACGTTCACTTCGTTGCCGTTAATCACATGAACTTGTATGATTGCTTCCCTAAGTGTTATGCAACGATGAACGCTTTGAGGGAGAAGGAGATTTGGATAAATATGGTTGGGGGCTCAAATCCGATTAATGCTTCGCTGATTCTTAGCGCGGGATTTGTGGAGGCCACGGCTAAAACCTACTATGTTTTTGAATCAGATACTAGCTGTATTCATCCCCAGTTTGATAAGTCGGTGGATTTCTCTAAACCAAGAGCGGAACTTCTGCTCTCAAAGCTTAATATTCTCCCCTTTTTCTCGCTGGATCTAGGTAAACTGGTCAGGGGTCTTAATCAAAAATTTTTGGAGAGAGGGGAAAAAGTTAACATAAAAGAGATAGATAGCCTACTTAGTGAACTGGAGCTACCTAGACAGTACATTAAAAAACTGGTAAGCGGTGGCTGGGTTAGAATGGAAAGAGACACTGCTACCGTGGGGGATATGCTTGAGCGTTGGAACAGTATGCTTGGAAAAATAGGAGAGTACCCTTCCGATTACTCTGCGTGGAAGAAGTGGGCGAGCAGAGAAGGAATTCTCTACAACCTTACTCTTAAAGGAAGCATAGAAAAATCGCAAGCAATCTGAATTATAAACTAGTAATTCATAAAGTATGATACCTCGCCTCTTTTCCTGCCAAGTTCCATCTAGGAAAGGAAAAGTTAATTTTAAGCCGAATCTATAAATATTTGAGAATTGAGAATCAACCTTTTCTCGATTCAGCAGTTTTTAAATGGAGTTCGGGGAACTATGAGAGTGTGGATTATCACTGTAGGACAAGTAACATCGGCATAGGGGATGGTGAAAAAAGCGGAATACGAGGAACACGGAGACACTTAATATCGTTATAGAGAATCCTGGACTGTGGAATTCTTGGAAGCAAATCATAAAGTGCTAGGAAAGAGAGATGGAGCACTAGAATGATGAATGCTGATATAAAACTATAAATTTAGAATGGGAAGGGGGAGAATATTTTTAGGTAAGGCTGAATCATCATAGCTGTAACCGTTGACATTGGAATGTATAAGTGGCTGATTCACAGAAGTTTTTGGACTGTTTTAGAAGGATTGTTCTCCTCCTCGGCAAGTTAATGGGGAATTGTTTTATGAGTTTTCTAAGAAAATAGTATTAAATACTTATTATTAGCTCTGTTGCTTAATTTATTATTTTTTTAATGCGCCTTATTAATTGATTGAAAAATTTCCAAAAAAATTACTATTTATTACTGAAAATTCATCAAGATATATAAATACAGTGAAAAACAAAAACGCTCTTAAATAAGATTTTTGTGGCTGATTTTTCCGGTTTTTCTTATGAAGG
>NZ_JBRAKS010000052.1:0-15907 GCF_052745115.1 Candidatus Jordarchaeum sp. | reverse complement strand
TATCTGGTCAGCCCCCTCTCGGACTGAAGCGAAAAGCTTTTTCATAGCAAAATATAGAAATTATCTGATAGAAAACGAACTAAGAAACCGATTCTGAATTCTATAAAAAAATCACAAATAGTGACTAGCAGTTTACCACAGGTTTTTATATTTAAAAGAATAATTCATATTAAAAAGGTATAGAGGGTGTTATTGTGTCTATAGGGGTTGAAGTTTATCAGGTAAAAAATGATGGAGAATTAAACTCTGTTCCTTTAGATCCTACAAGTCTTGAGGGAGCTTTAATTGTGGTCGACCATGATAGAAAAAATATCTGGTTTTGGATGGAATCAGAGGAACTTCCCAAGCGTCTAAAAATTCTTGGTTCGAGGATAATAAAATCATTAAAGCTCAAATATGGTTTCAATTACTCTATAAACGAGATTATGGGAGACAAAGAGCCTGGAACATTTCTCATGTTATTCGGGGACTCGCCTAAAAAAACTAAACCTTCTGATAGAAAAATTTCTGAGAGAAGAGCAGAATTTACCCGAACATCACCTATTATAGTTAAGATGGCCAAAGGAGACCAAGAGCTAAGAAGTGAAAAGAAAAGCATAATTGCTCAACCTTCTAAGGTGAGCATGCTAGAAAGAATTCCAGAGATACCGATATCTGTTAATATTAATATTAATTTAGAGAACTTTGAAAGCTTTGATTCAAAGAAACTGGAAGATTTAATTAAAGCTGTTAGAGATGTATTAAAAAATCTATAATTTGTATCTAAATTCAGACCATACAAATAGCAACTATGGTATAATAGAGAAACAAGTCTGACACTGGAATCTGTTGTGTATATCGGGACAAATTAATACACTCTATTCCCCTCATGGTGTTGTTAAGGCGGAAGAGGGATTTCCAAGTGAATAGTTACTATGGAAGAAGCTATTTAACCTGTTGTGTGATAATTCAAACTGTCTGAAATAAATTTAATAGTGCTTTCTGCCTTCTCTCTTACATTCTCATCTTTATCCTCGTTAGCTAGTGCCTTAACTTTGGGCATGATTTTTGTTGCAATTTGAGGCGAGTTTCCAACAATCCATCCTAGAGACTCGACTCCTTTTTTACGAACTGTGGCATTTTCATCTTCTAAGATTTCCATTAAAACTTGGGTTATTCTATCAAGAAATGGTTGTGCTTCTTTTGGATTGTTTCCCGCAATCCATCCTATAGCCAGTGAAGCTGTGCCCCTTGTATTGTCGTTTTCAGATTTTAGGAAGTTTATTAGATTGGTGATGGTAACATTAATTATTTTCGGGTTGTTGCTTCCTAACCATCCTAGGGCGAGAACCGCATTCCAACTTATTAGTTCATCTTCGTTTTCTACAACGCGGAATATACTGTTAATAATTTCCTGCATTAATTCTACTTTTTCTTTGGTCAGAAAAATTAATGCCTCCTCGGCACTTCCCCTTACTAGAGAATCGGAATCTTTTACCGCAATAATAGTAATATCAGATACGTGATTCTCAATAATTTCGGGTTTTTTATAAGCGATAGAAACTAGAGCCTCCACAGCATTAGATCTTACATAAATAAGCTCATCATCCTTAGCCAACTTGACTATATTTGGGACATAATCCTTAACCAAGTCCGGATTAGAGCCTCCTATCCAGCCCGTAGCTATTACAGATGTCCCTTTAATCATCTCATTTTCAGAATTCAGATTTTTCATAATGTGTGGTATAAAGTTTTTGATAATTTCAGGGTTAGTACCGCCAATAAAGCCCAAAACCAAAATGGTATTCCACACATGATCAATATCTGATTTTTTAAGTGATTCAAGTATTTTTGATGTAAGAATTTGAAAATATTCTGGAACGGTTAAACTAAGAAGACCTAACACCTCCGTGGCATTTGCCCGAACATAGGTAGAATTATCCGTAAGAGCCAACATTAGAATGTGGGGAAGAGTTTTTTCCGCCAATTTGGGAAACTTTTCTGCAGAAAAATTGACAATCCACACAGCAGCAACTCTTGTTTCTAAGTTTTTATCATTAAAAAGTGATAGTAACTTATTGTAAGCTTCTTCAAGTTTATCCTCTAACAAAAGATTTCCAATAATTTTGAAATCTTCTTCAGTCAATTTATTCCCTTCACGATTTTTTAATAAAGGAAATGGGCTAAAATATAGTACTAGAATTATTCTACTCAAATTTTCTATTACTAAAAAATATGAAATCTTTTATTTTTAACTTATTTGCAACTAAGGATTTTCCTTAAAATGTATATTAAATTATGTAGCTTTACTACAAAAAATTTATATATGAATTCCGATAAAGTTACTTATAGTAGCCAAAACGCGTGGTGCGTTTAAATAGCGAATTTGAAGAAAAAATTATAAATTTGAGGTGAAATAATGACCACAGTGGAATCAAAAATAGATCAAATATATCTCAATGACACCATTGAAGAACTCCAGTTTTCTAGTGGACTAGATGTTGCAATTATAGATAAAGAGGGAACAGTTAGAGCTAGCAAAATAAAATATAGCAAAACTGAGAAAATAGGCACCTTAATTCTTGAATCCCTTGAAAAAAATAAAAAGATCGCAGAAGCATTACAAACAGGAGAAATTGAAGAATTTATCTTGCATGGTAAAAATGGTTATACCCTAATAAAAGTGTCTAATTCTCATATTTTGGTTGTTTCTGGTCTTAAAGAACACCAACTTGGTTTAGCACTCTTTAAATTGCGACAAATAGTAGAAAATTTCGAGTATAACCAATTATAACCAATATAATTATTTCTATTTAACCCTCTAATGCATTTAAATTAGTGGCAGTCTGGTTTGAACCTATTTTTTCAGATTTGTTTCAATATTTCTTTTATTTTATCGCTTGCTCTTCTCATTTCGAGAATAACGAGTCCCAAGTTTGAGTCAGGATTGGTTATTGCAGAGAGCAGTGCAATATCTCCTACTCCACATATGACTATATCTCCCTTAGAGCCACTGATTATTACTTTATCCAGTTTTCCTCTGTTTAATTCGTTAACAGATCTATTACCAATATTAAGTACTGCTGCACTCATAGCGCTTACAATTCCCTCATCGGCGTTTCTAGGTAGCTCTGAAGCCAGAACCAAGCCGTCCGTCCTCACTATTGCTGAAGCGATGATTTGTGGATTTGCTCTGCGCATCTCTTTTAAGGCAGCCTCGAACTCTAAGCGCCATTTTTTTGACAACTGGGAAACCTCCAGAAATCTCTATCGATTAAAATATGATGAATCTATTTAAATTTAAAAGGTTTCTCATTTAGAATTTAGTTAATTTTGACTCTAATACTTTATGGGTATTTTTGCGAATAGTTCTAGAATAATTTTGTCAATTATGCTACTAAATAGCTATTTTTATTATATCCTTGAATAATTTTTATAATTGTTAAAAGCCTCTTTTTCTATAAATCTTGATACAATGCTTATTTAAAATATTATTTGTCCGAGAGGCGTTAGACTAGTGGTCAAGTTAATTTATGATAAGGGAACTATTTTAGTTCATGGTGTAAGAGTCCCCAATTCTTATTGGGACACTCGTTCGAATGCCTATAGGGCCTTGGCAATGTACTACGCGGATATTGTAGATTTCCTTAAATGTTCTAAGATGGAAATTTCGGATAACGTATTAGATTTGATACCTTGCCCAGTTTTTAGCATCAAAACAGAATTAAGAGATTATCAAGAGGACGCCTTAAATGCTTGGCTCGATGCAGGTAGAAGAGGAGTTATAGTTCTTCCCACAGGTGCCGGTAAAACGATTCTTGCTTTAAAAGCTATATCGCTAATTAGCGAGCCCACCCTGATTGTGGTTCCGACACTAGACTTAATGGATCAGTGGCAAACTCAACTATCTAAAGAGTTCAAAATAAAAATTGGGCTCTACGGGGGCGGAGTTCATGAATTGGAGCCCATTACCGTAGCAACTTATGACACTGCCTATCTGCGCGTCGAGAAGCTAGGCAACAAATTTGCTTTCGTTATATTCGACGAGGTGCATCATCTTCCAGCCCCAGGTTATATCCATATTGCTGAAATGCTCGCGGCGCCTTACCGGATGGGGCTTACCGCAACCTATGAAAGAGAAGACGGTTTGCATTCAGAATTAGATAGGTTAGTGGGAGGAAAAATTTTCGAGTTAACCGTTGGAGAATTGGCTGGCAATCACTTAGCAAATTTCATAATTGAAAAAATAGTTGTAGACTTGTCGCCGAAAGAAAAAGAGGAGTATGAAAAGCAGTACAGAATCTATCTAGATTATCTCGCACAGAGCAATATTTCTCTAAAATCCCCTAGAGATTTTAAGAAACTGGTGTTTAGAAGTGGAAAGGATCCTAGGGCTAGAAAAGCCCTACTTGCAAGACATCGTGCCCGAGTAATAGCCTTGAATGCTTCTTCCAAATTAAAAACGCTAAGAGAAATTTTAGAAAAACATGCAGGGGATAGAATGCTGATTTTCACCGAGTATAATGATCTAGTCTACATGATATCCAAAAATTTTCTGATCCCCTCTATCACTCATAAAACCCCAAAAAATGAAAGAGTAGAAAATTTGGAAAAATTCAGGAAGGGCAAATACAAGATTCTCGTAACTTCAAAGGTTCTAGATGAGGGGATAGATGTACCGGAGGCAAGTGTGGGAGTAATTCTTAGCGGAACGGGAAGCAGAAGAGAATTCATACAGAGACTGGGAAGAATTCTCAGAAGGAAGGAAAACAAATCTGCAATTCTCTATGAAATAATCACAAAAGCCACGTCGGAAGTTGCCACATCCCGAAGAAGAAGAAGTGCTATTGAGGATTAGTTATGTTACCTTCTGAGCTTCTAGTTTCAAGGGTTTGGGGAAGAAGAATAACACCCATTTTCTCCCCATTGAGTGAAGAGCAAGTAGCCATCGCTGATGAAATTATAAAAACTTTCAAGGAGTATGTGGGAAGAAAGCAGGGTGAGCTATCAAGTGTGCTTGACGAGTTCGAGGAGGATCTTAACTATAGATTCATTCGAGGATTACGTGTGCTTTTGGAGAGAAGATGCAGGTTTGAGAGTATTAGTCCCCTAGAACCAGCAGAAGCCAGAAGGGTGGTTTTTGAGGAAGCAAACAGTTTGGGCGTGATAACCAATGAAGAAAAAAGGGAAAGGGTGATAAAAAAGTCTGCAACCATTCTCGGAGTTTCCGTCGAAGATTTAGAGAAGTCCCTATGGGCGGACTATGAACACGAACTGGTTCTCAAAGAATTTGAAGAAGTCGAACCCATTGAACTCTTAAAATTGTACAATCTGTCTTTGGCTCAAACATTACTATTTAGCGCCACAAATATGGAGATTTTAGTCAGGTCAGGTTATCAAGAGCTTTTTAGAACGATAAAGTTTTATGGATTAATGTACCAAGCAGAAGTACACAACGGCAATTTTGTGATAAACATAGACGGACCCGTATCACTCCTGAAATTAACTGAACGTTACGGTACATCAATGGCAAAAATTCTCCCATTAATAGTTTCCCTGGAGGGATGGCAAATAAAGGCCAGTATACTAAGAAGAGGCTTGGAGAAAAAACCACGATTTTACGATTTCATAATGGATAAAAGAGAAGCGGACAAATTAAGAACACCTTACACCAGGGAGAGAGAAAGGTTCGACAGCCAAGTGGAGGAAGACTTCTTTCACCGATTCAACGCACTGAAAACCGGTTGGACCCTAAGCAGAGAACCCGAGCCGTTGATAAGTGGATCCACGGTAATGATACCCGACTTCGGCTTTGAGAAGGAAGGCATGAAAATCCTCATGGAGATCATAGGATTCTGGACCGAAGAATACCTGGAAAGAAAAATGGCCAAACTGGAAAAAATAGAACAGAAACTAATTTTAGCCGTGGACCAAAACCTAGCATGCTCCACCTTCGAAAACATTCCAGGAAACATAATATACTACAAGAAAAAAGTACCCCTAAAACCAATAGTTGAAATACTAAAAAAGCTGGAACAAAACAAAATAAGACAAGAAAAAGCCAAACTACAAATAGCCACCTTCCAACTAGACAAAGACATCGTTCCCCTCAAGGAACTAGCATCCAAACACAAAGTAAGCGTAAAAGCCATCAAAGAAAGCATAAATGTAAAAGGATACAAACTAGTAGGAAACACCATGATAAGCGAAAGAATGTTAATAAAACTGGGGCAAGAATTAGAAAATCTAAACATTAAAACCCGCACCGAAGCAGCAACACTTTTCCAGAGAAAAGGCATATTAGAAGTTGACCAACTACTTGAAGTTTTAGGCTATAAAGTCATATGGTCCGCACTAGACCCCGAGAAAGTAACCATAACCAAAAAGGAAGACTAATTACCAAATTTAACTCCACCAGAATAAAAAATCAACCAATACATGAAAAAATTCAATAATCACGTCCCACCATTTTTAAAGGTTTTCGGGTTATTCTTAAATATTCTTTTTTTAATGAAGGTATTCAATCTTATTTTGGAGATTAAATAGTACGGAGGTGAGGTCTTGCCAAAACGATTGGCCGTCATTGAATCCGAACTATGCGTTGGCTGCCAACTGTGTTCTTTTAATTGCGCTCGCAGGTTCGGAGTTGGTGGTCTTGGTAAGAGTACTATTCATGTGAAGTCGGCTGGTGGTGTTGAAAGGGGGTTTGTGGTGGTTGTTTGTCGTGCCTGTAAAGAGCCTGCCCCATGTGCAAGAGTATGCCCGGTTGATGCACTTAAATCTAGGAAGGGATATGGCGTCACTCTGGATAAGGATAAGTGTATTGGTTGCGGTAGGTGCGTTGAGGCTTGTCCAATTGGAGCGGTTTTTTGGGACGAGGAAAACAATAAGCCGGAGATATGTGTGTACTGCGGTATTTGCGCTAAGTATTGTCCTTATGATGTAATAGAATTGGAGGAGATTAAAACGGGGAGTGAGGTGAGCTGAATGTCTCAATTTTTACCTTCAGATGTTTTGTATGTTGACCTATCCAGGCACCTTTACCGGGTGAGAGATAGGCGGGAGCTTTTTGAGGAATACATTGGGGGAGCTGGAGTAGCGACGCAACTGTTACTTGAGGAGTGTAAGGAAGGCGCTGATCCGCTTGGTCCAGGAAATGTTATTGTTTTTGCTGTGGGGCCTCTCACTAATCTTTACCCTATGGCCTCAAAAACCGTTGCCATGTTTAAATCCCCCCATACCGGAAATTTGGGAGAGAGTCACGCTGGTGGCAGGAGCGCCGTAGCCATCAGATCTGCTGGTTATGGTGCAATAGTGATAAAGGGAGTGAGTGAGAGCCCGGTTTACCTGGCTATTCACGAGGATAAGGTGTTTTTCAGAGACGGTGCAGCGTACTGGGGTATGGATAGTGCCCAAACTGTGGGCAGAGTTATAAGGGAGAATGAGCCGGGTTCAGGTAATAGAACGATTATGCGGATTGGGAAGGCGGGGGAAAGTCTTGTCACTTATGCGAATGTGGTTACCGAGACTTACCGTCATTTTGGTAGATTAGGATTGGGAGCGGTCTTTGGAAGCAAGAGGCTGAAGGCGGTTCTTGTATCTGGCCGAAAAACCTCTCAAGTGGCAGAGAAAAAACTCTATAGAGAAGTTTACGAAACTTTGTATGATCAGCAAACAAAATCTTCTGCACTGCAAAAATACCACGAACTGGGAACAGCCTCAAACATACTAGTACTAAACGAATTGAAAGGATTACCGACAAGAAATCTGGAGCAAGCTTGCTTCGAGAGCGCAGAAGAAATATCTGGAGAAAACTTGGCTGAAAAATACTTGGGCCGCAGAGTGGCGTGCGCCCACTGCCCGGTAGCCTGCATACATCTGGCAACACTGAGAGAACCCTACGAGGACGAACCCTACTTCTACAAGACCACTATGGTACCCTATGATTATGAATTATTATATGCCCTTGGCTGTATGCTCGGAATCTCAAGCGTTCACGGCGTTCTTAAACTTATCGACGAAGTTGAAAACTGGGGCCTAGATGCTATGAGCACTGGTGTAGTTCTCGCCTGGGCCACAGAAGCAATACAAAAAGAGTTCGTAACAAAAGAAGAAACCTTGGGATTAGAACCTAAATGGGGCGACTACAAAACCTATCTCAAAATGATTGAGTTAATAGTGGAACAGCCAAACCAATTCTACAAGCTCCTCGCAAAAGGCGTGGACAAAGCCGCGGAAAAATATGGGGGAACAGAATTCGCCCTAGCCATGGGTGGAAACGAAATGGCCGGATACCACACTGGACCCGCAGGATACGCAGGATTCTGCACCGGAGCCAGACACAGCCACCTTGACTCCGCCGGATACAGTATAGACCAGAAAGCAGTGGGAAAAACCCAGGAACTAACCCCTCAAAACATCGCCGACAAACTATTAAAAGAAGAAGCCTGGCGCCAAATACTCTCTAGCCTCGTAGTATGCTTCTTCGCCCGAGGCGTATACACACCAGACATCGTAACCAAAGCCCTAAAAACAGTCGCGCTAGACTTCAACGAGAAACAACTCGTAAAAACCGGAGAAAAAATTCTCAAAGAAAAATATAAATTCAAACTCCGAGAAGGATTCAACTTCAACCAATTAAAAATACCAGCAAGAATACTGGAAACCGAATCCCCACACAAAAAAATACAAAAAGAAACAATAGAAGAAGCCATTAAACACTACGCCGAAAAAATAAAAACCTAAACCTAACCAAACTTTCTCCCATTAAAATCCGGACACAGTTTAACTACGAGTAATACCAAGCTCAGTCAAAGTCTTCAACACATTCTCAACAGCGGTGTAAATCTCCTCCTCCTTTTTGGCGCCTGTGCACACTAGCTTCCCAGTCGTGAACAGAAGTATCACAACCTTGGGATTTTTCATGCGGTAAATGAGACCCGGGAATTGTTCGGGTTCATACATAACATCAGGTAAGGTGTAAGCGGCAAGCTCCAAATTTAGATCAGTGCCTAAACTTGCCGAAGCCACAATATTTTGAATCTGAATCAACGGCTCCGACGTTGTGTCAATAATACCGGCCTCCTGCAGCTCCTTCACAATGAGATTTACGGCTTTATGAACCTCCTTTTCAGATTTTGCTCCAGTACAAACCATTTTTCCTGAGTTGAAGATTAATGTTGCCGTTTTTGGCTTTTCTAGGCGGTATACGAGTCCTGGGAATTGTTCGGGGTCATACTCCACATTTAGTACGGATCTTGCTATTTTTTCTAGGTCTATTTTTTGGTCGATTGTTACGGATGCGACTACATTTTCTATGTGGACGAATTGGACTTTGGGCATGTGTATTTTCCCCCATGGATGTACTTAAACTCAAATTCAAGTATTTATAATGGTTTTTACTTATAAATTTGTGCATGAGTGGTTTGAGATTTTTATTATATTAAAGTGTGTGATATTTTAAAACTCTTTGGTTTAGTTTTGTTGGAGTTTTTTTGTGACTTGTTGGAGGTCTGTTAGGAATTGTTGTATGTGTTGTGGTTTTACGTGGGGCATTATTACTGCGCGAAGGAGGTTTGTGAATTTTCCGAGGGCCCAGTTTTGTTTTCTTAGTTCTTGGTCGATTTGGCAGATGTCTAGTATTTTTGAGGTTATTCCTACGATGTTTATTACGGGTTTGGCTGCGAGTTCAATGTTTTCTATTTTTTCCAAGCCTTGTGCTAGTTGGTTTGTTATGTTCATGCAGTTCTTTACTATTTTGGTGTAGCCTTCTGTTCCGAGGCGTTTGAGGGTGGCCCAGGTGGCGAGTATTGTTGCTCCGGAGCGGGTTCCGAGTATTATGGGGTGGGCGTAGGTTCCTCCGGCTAGGTAGGGGATTTCGAAGCAGTTTTTTAGGATGTATCTGCGGTCTTTTAGGAGGATTCCTCCTGCGGGTATGGGGGCTAGTCCCATTTTGTGGGGGTCTATGGTTATGGAGTTGACTCCTTGGTTTCGGAAGTCGAATTTGGGAAGTTTGTATCCTAATCTTTCCAAGAAGGGGATTACCATTCCTCCAAAGGCGGCGTCTACGTGTAGGTATAGATTGTTTTCGAGGGCGATGTCGGATAGTTCTTCTATGGGGTCTATGGTTCCGAGGGATGTGGTGCCTGCTATTCCCACTATGGCTATTGTTTTCTCTGTGATTGCCTTTTTTACTTCGGAGGTTTTTACTCGGTATTCTTGGTCGAGGCCGATCCGGATTAGGCGGAGGTTTAGTAGGTCTGCGGCCTTGTCGAATGATGCGTGTGCTGAGACTGGAACAATTACTTGTGGTGTTCCTCTTTTACCTTTTGCCCTTCCGATGTTTCTGGCGATTCTCATGGCTACGATGTTGCCTTCAGTGCCTCCGCTTACTATGTATCCCCAGCTTTTGGGGTTGTTCAAGAGGGTGCCGAGCATTTTTATTGTTTCTATTTCTATTTCTTGTGTTCCCTTGAATAGTCCGGGGTCTCCAAGATTCTTTTCCAAGTACATGGTCATTACTTTTTTCGCCAATTCGTGGGGAGTGGTGCACATGCTTCCCAGGATTTTTCCCGATTCATAGGTTAAATCTTTGTTCAATCTTTCGCTTAGCTCTTCTAAGATTTTTTCTTGGGAGATTCCTGTTTGGTTCAAGTTTTTCACCTGCTTCTAGAGTTTTTTGCGGTTCTTTTTTCCAGTCCTTTTACTAGTGCGGTTATTAGATCGTTCATGGGTGTTGGTACGCGTAGTTTTTCTCCGTATTTGGATATTGCTCCGTTTATGTAGTCGATTTCGGTGCGTTTGCCTTTTTCAATGTCTTGGAGCATTGAGTTTTTGGTTTGGGCGGTTTCTCTGGCCACGTCGAATGTTTTTTCCACTGGGTCGAAGGGTAGGTGTATACCGAGTTTGTATGCAACCTCCATTCCTTCCATTACTAGTTCCTTCATGCCCACTACTATTTCGGGAACTTCTAGAAGTTCACCGTTTCTTAAACCGGTAAGTGCTCCGAAGGGGTTTATTCCCGCATTTACCAAGGCTTTCCCCCATACTATTCCGGAAATGTTTTGGGTGACGCTTGTAGGGAGACCGCTCTTGGTGATCATTTGGGCAATGTTATCAACTTCGAGTGTGTTTGGTTCGTAGCATCTTCCGATGATGGTTTCGCCAGTTCCGGAGTGAATGACTTTTCCGGGTTTGTGAAGCATTGCACCGTTGGTGGTTATGCCTCTGATAATTTTTTCTTTTCCTATTATGTACGCTGCTATTTCTTCGTTTCCTAGTCCGTTTTGGAGACACATGACCCAAGTATTTTTATCAATCAGGGGAACTGCATCTTTAACTGCTTGTTCGGTGTCGTAGGCCTTTACTATTATCAGTACCAGGTCTACTATTCCCACGTCTGAGGGGTTGTGGGTGGCTTTGGCTTTAATGTGATGGTCTCCGCTGATACCGGTTATTTCTAATCCGTTTTTTTTAATGGCGTCCGTTATGGTTTTTTTGTCAATTAGTGTTACGTCTACTCCGCTTTTGGCGAGAAATCCACCAAATAGGCTGCCCATACTCCCAGAACCCATGATAGCAATCTTCAATAATACACACCACACTTCGCAGGGTAAATAGTGTCTGCCTCGCCCAAGATTTTTTTAAAATTTTTATGGATAGGAAGAAGATTATTTCAAATATTTATGAGGTTTACTAGCCCTGTAAAAATTTGGATGGTGAAAAAAGATTTTGTATAAAGATTATCTTTTTAATTCCAAATTTTTTTGGAGAATGATTTTTTAATAGACTATTCACTTTTTTTCTTGAGTAATTTTATGACTGTGGGGTACTCCTCCATATTTTTGTAGGGTATGTACATGGAGTTTACAAATTCTTTTTGGAAGTCGGGGTCTACGGCTAGCTCAAGATATCTTATTTTCTTTGAGAGAGTGTGAGCCTTTTCTCGGGTTTCCCGGGATGTTAGGCACATCTTGGCTCCGGTGATAGCGGTGTTTCCCACGAATTTTATTTTTTCTGTGGGTATATCTGGTAGCATTCCAATGATTTTGGCACTCATGGGGTCTATGTGGTAGCCGAATGCTCCTGCTATGTAGACGCGGCCCAAATCTTCTTTGGTGTATCCTCTTCTTCTCATGGTTATGGCTACTCCGGTGTGTATTGCGCCTTTGGAGAGTTGTATTTCCCCTATGTCTGCCTGGGTTATCGTGATCTCTTTGCCTGTGACAGTTTCGTTTCCCCATGCGATAACAAATTCCTTCTTACCATTTTGTTGTATTAATCGTTCATTGTCCATGTTGGTGAATCGGCCTCGAATATTTATTACACCTGTTCTGATTAATTCTGCTACTCCGTCTAGAATTCCTGAACCACAAATGCCCACTGGTGGTTCGTCGTCTATTGTTTCATAGCTCACCTCAAGATTACCTGAATTAATTTTTATTTTTTCAATTGCCCCGGTTACAGCTTTCATTCCGTATTTTATGTGTGCTCCTTCGAAAGCTGGTCCCGAGGCACAGGAACACGCAATTATATCTTCGCTGTTTCCCACAAATACCTCAGTGTTGGTTCCAATATCGATTAGAAGCGAACGCTCCTCGCTCTCACAAACACCCGAAGCGATAGCATCTCCAACCGCGTCAGCCCCCACAAAACCAGCAACACATGGTAACACGTACACATTCACCTCGGGTTCCACAGCGAGATTCAAATTTGAAGCTCTAACATTTAGAGGACTTTTTACAGCAGGAGCATAGGGAGAATAGGATACGTATTTTGGTTGAATTCCAAGAAAGAAGTGATGCATAGCGGTGTTTCCAACAATTGTGAGTTCATAAATGTTTTTAGTTGTAATACCCACATTGTCACACGCTTGCTTCATTAAGGAATTAATCGATCCTACAACCATTCTTTGAAGTCTTTTAAGGTTGTTTTCACCCTCAAGAGTATAAGATATTCGAGTCATAAGATCCTCTCCGCATGAAATCTGGGGATTCTCAACCGAAACTATTTCTTCTGTTTCTCCATTTCTTAGATTTACTAAGTATCCTACAAGTTTGGAGGTACCTATATCAACCGCAAATCCGTAAAGAATGTTTGAAGTGTCACCAGACTCCAAAGCAACCAAATTTTTCCCATTCCAAACAACAACTGTGACCTCCCAATTTTTTTCTCTTATAATATCAGGTAAGTTGCTGAGTATTTTTTGATTCAGCTCTAGACCGGTAATTCTATATTCACTTTCCAGAGAGTCAAGCAGTCTTTCCGCGTCTGGTCTTATGTCTTGTAGAGTAGCCTTCGGTAAAACCACGTGAAACTTTTTTACCAACGGATCTAGCTTCACTGGGAGTTCCATCCCCGTGATCTGCATCCGACGAATTCTTATACGGCTCTCTTCGGGAATCTCAACCACCAGATCTCCTTTGGCTATTGTGGAGCATGCAAGACGATAGCCTTCAAATATTTCATCTTCTGAAAGAAGCCTCCTTTCAGCATCTGTTAATTTGCTGACAGGTCTTTGATCTTGTATAATAATACGGCACTTACCACAGATGGCTTTACCACCGCATTCGGATCTTATGCCAATTCCCGCATCTTGAGCAATTTCCAAAATATTCAGATCGGGATTAGTTTCAACCTTCCTTCCTTCTGGTTCAAACTGGATAGTAATTTTTTTCAATGTTATTCACCCGGAACTCAAGAAATATAATCATAAACAGGAAAAATTGCCGATAATGTCTTTCAAATTAATTATTCCTTGTTTTCCGTAGGTATTTTTTTATTTAAATGTTTATAATAAGTCTACAAAAGTAGATGTTTCCTATTAATCCTTCATTAAGAAAATTTTGAGAATTTAAGATTATTTCTTCTCAATAATTTTGCCACATAGATTTTAAGTGAACTAAACACCTTTCTTTGAAATTTCGGTTAATCTATCTCGAATTAGTTCTAAAACTTCTCCTAAGATTTTTTGATTGTCATAATCATCTAGAATTTTTTTAAGCTCCTCTTTCGAAGCATTCTTCAATTTTTTAACTTCTTCAACTAATAGAGGCATACATCTTACATGATTGTCAACTATTGTAATATTTGCTAGTTGCGAGGTTCTGCTCAAAGGATTAAGATCCACGGCGATTACAGTTTTTCCAATTTTTCTTAAAGCTTGAGTTCTATCACCATCCTCTATAGGCACTATAACAGTGTCGGCGATTAAAATTCCCCTCCTATCCACCACCCTTCTCACACTTGAAATTTCAGGAATTTCCCCATCAGCAGTTTCCCCCACACCCAGCACCTCTTTAGCCCCTGCTTCTTCCAAAACCTCTTTAATAGCTTCTAAGCGTCCTGGGCTTCGGTAAAAAATATTTACCTCTAATTTAGCTCCCGACACCTCTGATAATTTCACTATTTCTTTGGGCGTAAGAGCGGCAGAGTTACCATTTACACTAATAACAGGATAATTGGATAGTAGCAAGGCCGCTGCTGCAGCTTTGATAGCTTTCTTAGCGGGAGCTGTTGTTTCCTCTCCTAGGAGATAGTCAAATGCCTCTCCTCTACCATGTGCTATCAATCCGGCTTTAGCAACCACGTTTCGATCCATTCCCTCAATGATCCTATGTCTGATTCTTAGGGATTCTGCACGAGGATGATTATTAGGAATCTCGCTCATTGAGCTCAACCTCCTAAACTAGTCTCGCTCCGATATTGTCGATTTTTGAAACGAAAACAATTCCATCAGGCATACACTCTCTAAAAATGTTGCAAGCATTCTTTGAATCCTTCTCGCTAACAAAGCAGAAAACGGATTGACCTAACATAACCATGCTACAAAGGGGAAATCCAGAATCCTCTAAGCTCCTAATAGTGTTAATAACGGTCGGGGAAGCCAAACCAGTTTGCATAGTAAACCTTTTTGAAAGAGATATTAAATTGTCGATAGATGCTTCATTCAAAAGCTCCTTTACCAGCCTATCGCCAGCCTCATTAATCTTTTTTCTTTTCTCCGGATTAGAAAGAACTTCTTTTGTTTCTAGCTTTCCCACAGAGCCACAAACCACATCAAAGTTACATGCAGACGGTATGATGTCTATCTGACCGTATCCCGGTGCACCCGGTTTAAGTCTTATTTCCACACCTCCCCTATTCTGAGCAATAACATCACCCAAACCTGTTTTATGAGTAACCTCTGCAATATGGGCCAGCTGCGCACTATTATCCTGGGTCAGTCCCAAATTTAAAGCTTGATTAAGCGCAAGAGAAGTGCTTAAGGCCGCCGCACCGCTGGCACCGTATCCTGCTCCCACAGGTATCTGCATTTCCTGAACGATTTTTACATCGTATTTCTGGTTATGTTTCTGGAGAGCCAAATCCAGTGCCAGTTCCGCAACAGCTCGAGTGACATTAGCATCACAGGATTTACCATTGACTGAGACTTCTACCGAGGTATTATTAGCAAGACTAATCTGCACTCTTGTAGTAATGCCATGCTGTATAGAGAACCCAGCGCCTTTGGAACCTTTGAGCAAAGGATCTATCGGTGCATCACATATCTGGAAAAAGCACGTTATATGTCCTGGGGAGAAGGCTCTTGCTTCTATAACCAAGTTTATTCACATCCATCCATGCGTTTTTTGAAAACAGTAGATTTGAAGATGGCAATGGTATTTTTATTATCTTTGTTGTGACGACATTTTTTATTAAATAAAAGCCTTATGGTAAAATTATTATTAGTGTCATAATTAAAAGCAGGAATTTTATTTTTTACAATTGTAAAATAGTATAGAATTTTTTAAAGTTAAATTATCCTAAATAAAATAATTTTGAATCTTTTGATTATATCTCCTTCTCAGGTAAAGATGAAGTTACATTGGTTTATTACCATGAAAAACTAGATTTTCGTCCTTTGTCTAAAACGCGTAAGCGTATGGGG
>NZ_JBRAKS010000051.1:0-15956 GCF_052745115.1 Candidatus Jordarchaeum sp. | reverse complement strand
TTTTTTTGAAAAAGGTTGCCTATTTGGAATAGTTTTTGATCACCGAGGGGTCTACGCGGTTTTCATTGAGTGCTAAATCTTGGAAGTCAATCCCCATTGATAAACCCAAGAGCTGAGGATAATGCACTATAGGAATATCATAAGAATCGTTCGGGGGCAGTTGACTCTGCTCATACATCAAGTAGCAAAACGGGCAAACCGTAATCATTATATCGGCATACTTCTTAACTGCTGAAAGCTTTTCCCTAGCGATCTCTACAGCCAACTCGTTTCTACGTTTCATCGTCAGTAGTGGAGCGGTGCAACAGTCCAGCTTACCCGGGTAATCCACACTAACTGCCCCGGTAATGTTAACCATTTCATCCAGAGAAGTTGGATCCTCCGGGTCATCAAAATTCATTATCTTAAACGGCTTCAATAAGTGGCATCCATAGTGCACAGCCACCCTCAAACCTTCTAGGGGATTTGAAACACGGGCTTGAATTTTATCGATTCCCAAATCCTCCAAAAACGCACGAACAAAATGTTTCACTTCTACAGTTCCTCTAAACTGACGATCCACCTCTGAGAGAACATCGTTCACATCGTCTCTGAGTTCATCATCTTCTTTTAGAGTATTGTTGGCATCTGTGAGAACCTCTGTGCAACCGTTACATAACGTGACAATGTTCATTCCCATATCTTCCGCTATGGAAATGTTTCGGGCAGCGAGAGCGAGACCAGTTTTACGATCTATACACTTTAAATAAGTGGTTCCACAGCATCCTGATCCCTCCATATCTAAGAGTTCCATGCCCAAAGCTTCGGCTACTTTTCTTGTAGAAATCTCATAGCTAGAAAGCCTAGCCAACGTTGTACATCCCACAAAAAACGCATACCTCATAATAATTAATCCTCCCCCAGTTCCATTCCTACCAATTTGTCAAGACCGGTCCTTCTCATAATTTTTCTGACTTCTCCTATGTTTACTTTGGGTGTGGGGGGAAGTTCCTGCATCTCCCGTTCCTCCTCTATGAATTCCGTCATTTCGTAAATGTAACCGTAGTTAGATAGGGCTTCAATAACCTTTTTGAAGGCGGGATGCAAGTAGCCTTCTCTAACTGCGATGCCTCTTAGAGCGGAAATTATCTCTGCTAATTCCACGTCTTGGGGACATCTTTCAAGACAGGTGTAACACTGGGTGCATAGCCATATCAAATCTCCTTGGAAGAGTATATTCCTCATTCCCAGTTTGGTCATTATGGCTATCATTCGTGGCTTATACTCTGCTAGGTGTCTCCCAATAGGACAGTCAGCACTACAGGTTCCACACTGGAAGCAGAGCATCAGTTTATCGCATCCCGGAATCTTGCTTATCTCCTCCCTGAGACTGGTATCCAATTCTTGGAATTTAATAACAGTTTGCTTTTTATTCGAAGAATTTGTTTCGGTCATTTTTAATCATCCTCTTTCGATTTCAACTCCTTAACTTCATTTTACTAAATCATACAAATACCAATTCTCTTTCTCACCCGCAGAAGCGATTCGGCCATTTCGTCTCAAAGCCAGTATGTGTTCCACTATTGATTGTTCTGGTAGGCTGGTTGCCTCTACAAGATCTCTTACTGATAGGGGGCCTTGTTTCTCAATCTCCTTCATGATAAGCCATCTCTCCAACTCCTCTCTCATTACCTTCCTCATAAGTGACTCTAATTCCTCTTCGCTAAGGGTTCCCGCTTCCAGAAGGGCTTGACTTCGCCCGATTAACCATCTGACACGAATATCTCCCAGAAGTCCGGCAGCTGCTTCCAATCTTTTCCTTAAATTTTCAGACAACATTTTATCCTCCAGAACCAATTTTAAATGCTTTTGAAATCTTAACTCTATGATCATTAAATGCTAGCTCATTCGATTCGATGCCCAAAGCTAATGCTAAAAGCTCCGGATAGTGAAGCACCGGGAGCTCAAATTTCTCGTTAAAAAGTTTCTCTATTCTGGACTGATTAACGTCAAAAGCCAAGTAGCAGGAGGGACAAATAGTAACCAGAGCATCGGCACCAACCTCCCTCATATGTCTAAGCTTGTCCCTCGCTAGTTGAAAGGGAATCTTCTCATCTATCGCCATAATCGGATAACCGCAGCACTCACTTTTATTCACGTAATCCAAGCAGTTGGCTCCCGTAGGCTCAATTAAATACTTTAAAATGACAGGATTCTCAGAATTATCAAAACCCATATATTCCGTTGGTCGCAGAATGTGGCAACCATAATGCTCCACAACTTGGAGGCCGCTAAGGGGGTTTACAATTTTCTCCTTAATTTTTTCAGGACCCACATTATCCATGAGTACCTGAATCAGATGCTTAACCTCTCTATTTCCCCTAAACTCCATCCCATCCTCTTTTAGAAAGCTATTAACTTTTTCTCTAACCCGATCATTTTCTTTAAGAATACGGTTCACTTTATGAAGAGTACCATTACAGCCGGGACACAGAGTCACTATGTCAAGTTCTTCCTTCTCCGCCAGACAAAGGTTTCTCGCAGCCAAAATAAGCATCATCTCGTGGCTTATGGGGTCTACTGGAAGTCCACAGCAGTTAAACTCCGGCATCTCCACTAGATGGATATCCAATTTATCGAGAACCTTTCTTGCGGCAATCTCATAGCTAGGAACTCTATAGGGAATAAGGCAGCCTAAATAGAACAGATAGGTTGATTCTGAAATTCTATTTCCCTCCTTTCACTTTTTTAGTTTGCTTTAAGAATACTGCAATTTCTGCGAGTCGGGCAAGCTTTTTGGAATTAGCCCCTGGTAACGGGGGAAGCCCCGCGGCCTCCCTCTTTTTCATCCTGGACTCCGAAATTTCGTAAGCGTAACCAGTGTCAAGAATATTAAGAACTAATTCCTTAAAACCGTCTGGAATATATCCTTCTTCCACCGCTAGGTTTCTGAGGACTCTCAGTACGCTGGCAAACTCCACGCCTCTCGGACAGCGATCGGTGCAGGTATAGCAGGAGGCGCAGAGCCAGAGCTCGTCAGCCTTAAGAACATCCCATTTCAATCCAAGTAGAGCCATTCTCAGTATCTTTAGGGGTCTATATGTTCCGCTGAAGCGAGCCACAGGACAGTCCGCCGTACAGGTGCCGCACTGCATGCAAAGCATGAGATTCTCTATATCTGAGATCTTGCTGAGCTCATACTTGAATTGCTGATCGGTCTCCGATATTCTGATAACTTCATTCTCATTTTCTTCGGTCATACACTCTCACCTCCACCATTAAGGGGACTGGGACCCAACTCTCTTATCTTCTCGGTCATTTCCTTCACCACAGCCGCAAACTTGTCTCCCTCTGAAGCAGAAACCCACTCCAACCTTAACCGCTCCGGCTCAATTCCAAACTGTTTCAGCAGATTTTTGGTAAGAGCAATCCTACGCTGAGCTCTCAGATTACCAGACAGGTAATGGCAATCAGATGGTATATGGCAACCCGCAACAAGTACAGCGTCCGCACCATTGTTGAAAGCTTCAAGGACAAAGGTGGGATCTATCCTACCGCTGCACATAACCCTAATTATCTTAAGATTTGTAGGATACTGAAGCCTACTTACTCCCGCTAAATCCGCTCCAGCGTAACTACACCAGCTACAGCAAAACGCCACTATCTTGGGTTCAAATTCTGCCATATCACCTACCTCCTAGTATGGCTCTAACCTGAGCCAGAATCTGTTTATCAGTAAAATGTTCTATGGTTATTGCTCCCGAAGGACAGGCAGCACCACACAGCCCACACCCCTTACAGAGGGCCTCAATCACATTCGAAACCTGTCTTCCATTCTTTTCCACGATTTGTGCAGCCCCACTCTCACAAATGGATACGCAGACTTTGCACGCAGCGCAAAGATCCTCGTCAACCCTGGCTATTGCCCCCTCTATTTCTAACGCTTCTTTAGACAGAATGGTTATTGCTCGTGCAGCTGCGCCACAGGCTTGTGAGATGCTCTCGTCTATGAATTTTGGCGACTGTGCCAGTCCGCAGAGAAAAATACCGTCGGTAGCGAAATCAACTGGGCGAAGCTTCATATGTGCTTCCAGGAAAAATTCCTCCTTACCCAAGGGTACCTTCAGTATCTGCCCCAAATTTTTGTTATCCGGGTTCGGGGATATACCTGCGCTCAAAACAAGAAGATCAGGCTCGATTAGAATTTTCTTCTTAATAATAGGATCTCTAACCAGTACCTTGAGGCTTCCCTCATTTGTAACCTCAGGTTTATGCTCATCATCGTAGCGAATGAATATAACCCCCATTCTCATAGCTTTTTGATAGTATTCCTCCCGGAAACCATAAGTTCTCATATCCTTGTAAAGCACGTAAACTTCTGACTTCGGATTTAATTCTTTGATTTTCAAGGCGTTCTTAACTGCATTTGCACAACAGACTCTGGAGCAACTCGGATGTTCATGGTTTCTGGAACCAACACACTGTACCATAACAATGGTGTCAGCACCAAGTTTTCCATTCGCTAATCTTTCCTCCAGTTCCAACTGGGTTACTACTCTGTCATCTTTTCCATACAGGTACTCGGTCGGTTTATACTCGGTTCCTCCTGTGGCTACAATTATTGCACCGTGTTGAATTTCCTTTTTCTGTCCGTTAGACAGTATTGTTGTTTTAAAGTTTCCAATATACCCCTCAACTCCTATTACTTCGGCATCCGTGTGAACATGTATTTTCTCGTTTTCCTCCACTCTTTTTATTAGAGATTCAAGTCTTTCACCGGGATTGTCGCCGTTAAGAAGGAATTTTATTCTGCGTAGATTTCCTCCAAGCTGTTTTTCTTTCTCTACCAGGTGCACCTCGCATCCCTGCTCCGCTAGTTCCAAAGCAGCGGTCATTCCGGATAATCCTCCCCCAATCACCAAACCAACTGGTGTAATCTTTATCATCGGTTTTTGAAGAGGTCTCAGAAACCTGGCTTTGGCCACGGCACCCCTCACCAAGTCCATGGCCTTTTCTGTCGCTTTTTCAGGCTCGTGCATATGAACCCAGGAGCACTGATCCCTTATGTTTGCCATTTCGAAGAGATAGGGATTTAGGCCTCCTTCTCGAATTGTGTCCCGGAAGAGGGGTTCATGTGTTCTTGGAGTACAGGAGGCAACCACTACGCGGTTGAGGTCATGTTCTTTGATGTTTTCCACTATGCGCGCACCTGTATCCTGGGAGCAGGTGTAAAGGTTATGTTCCGCGTAGACAACATTTGGAAGCGTCTTAACATACTCCACCACTCTGGGCACATCAACTACTCCGCCGATGTTTATTCCACAGTGACAGATAAACACTCCAATTCTAGGCTCCTTTTCTTCCACATCTTTCTCCGGCGGATACTTCTTTGATACAATGAGCTTTCCTCTCTCAGAGGATATGATGCCTCCCGCCTTAGCGGCGGCTCCACTTGCCTGCGCCACACTGTCCGGAATATCCTTAGGTGAAGAAAAAGCCCCACAAACATAGATTCCTGGCACCGAGCTTTCAAGTGGAGCAAACTCATCCGTTTTACAAAAACCATACTGGTTAAGCTCTATGCCCAGCTTTTCAGCTATCTCTATAGCATTCTTAGGCGGCTTCATTCCCACTGAGAGCACTACAAGGTCGAACTCTTCCTCTTTTGGATCTCCGTCTTCAATATACTTCACAAGAAGATTTCGTGACCTCGGTACCTCCACAACGCTTGCAATCCTGGACCTGATGAATCTCACTCCGTATTCCTCTTCAGCCCTCTTATAGTATTCATCGAACTCTTTTCCGTAGGAACGCATATCTATGAAAAATATAGTACAATCAAGGTGGTCCTGAGTGTGCTCCTTAGCGATAACCGCCTCCTTAATGGAAAACATGCAACACGCAGCAGAACAATAATTGTTTCCCAACCGGGTGTCACGGGAACCCACACACTGTATAAACGCGACATTTTTGGGAATCTCACCGTCATAAGGGCGAATAACCAAGCCACCATAGGGTCCGGAAGCACTCAGGATGCGTTCAAACTCGATACTCGATACTACATTAGGAAAACGTCCGTAACCATATTCTTGGAGGGCTTCCGGTTCAAATTCGTCAAATCCCGGCGACAGTATTATGGAACCCACATCCAAAACTAACTCCTGTTCCTCCTGCTCGTATTCAATGGCTTTCGCCCTGCACACCTCGCCACATATTCCGCACCCTATACACTTCTCCTTATCAATTAAGTAAACTAGGGGGACCGCCTGCGGATACTTAACGAATATTCCTCCCCGGTCACCTAGTCCTTCATTGAACTCGTCAATGGCCTCAACAGGACACCATTGTGCACAGACCCCACACCCGGTACACTTCTCCTCGTTAACCCGTCTAGGCCTCTTGGCGATGGTTACCTTAAAATGTCCCGCATTACCTTCAACTCTCTTTATGGATGCGTTGGTTAAAAGTTGAATATTAGGATGCCTCCCGGAACCAACCAGCTTTGGTGCAAGAATACACATAGCACAATCGTTTGTGGGGAAGGTCTTATCCAGCTGAGCCATCACCCCTCCTATGGAGGGCGACTCTTCCATCAAATAGACTTTAAAACCGGAGTCCCCCAAATCGAGAGAAGCCTGGATTCCTGCGATTCCGCCACCTACAACGAGCACCGCTCCAACCTTATCCTCCATAATCACACCTCCAACGCCGTGTACAGAGGAGACCTCCCCTCGATTCTGTCAACTGCCAATAGGTTTTTCCGTCTCATAATTGTGATGTGGCGAAGTACCTTCTCTGGACTCAAATCTAGCCTCTCAGACAGTTCTCTGACCGAAAAGGGCTGATCTTTTACCATACGTAGTATTCTGTGGCGGTCAAACTCGTCATCAATGTAATCAGTCAATTTCTCTTCAAACTCTTCTTTGGGTAACACTTCTCCGTACACGTTTCCCTTCTCAGTAACCAGTCTTTCCTTACCTGCCAATTCTCGTAAACGCACATCAGCAAAAGTATCCCTAACCGCCATCAACTTTTCCAAAATGCTTTGGTCTGGATTCTCTCCAGCCAATGGCGATGGACCCAAAGAACTCAGATGATTTGTAAAGTCTGTGATAACTTCCGCAAAAAGAACTCCACCTGAAGCGGGGATCCATTCTAGACGTAATCTTTCCGGTTCTAAGCCGGTTTTGGCTATTAGCTTTTTTAACATTTTTATCTTAACTTCGGCATTGAGATTACCCTCCAAATAGTGACAATCACCTGGAAGACATCCTGCGATTAGCACCCCGTCGACACCATTCGCAAGGGTGTCCACCACGATGACCGGGTCAACCCTCCCACTACACATCAATCTCACAATGCGTATGGTTGGAGGGTAACTAATTCTGCTCATACCGGCCAGATCAGCGGCAGAGTAGGCGCACCAATTACACAGAAAGCCTATAATTTTCGGTTCATAACTCACGGTTTTCCCTCCCTATTACTGCCAGTGATTGGGCGAGGATTTGTTCATCCGTAAAGTGAAATATTGTAATGGCTCTCGCCGGGCAGCTTGCCGCGCAGGAACCACACCCCTTGCAGAGAATCTCTGTAACCTCAGCTTTTCCTTTCTCACCCTTCTTTATTGCCCCATACGGACATATGCTTTCACAGGTTCCGCACTCAATACAAAGGTCTTCATTAACCGAGGCTACTATAGGCTCCACATCCACCCTACCCTTAGACATCGGAATAGCAACCCTCGCCGCTGCTCCCCAGGCCTGAACTATACATTCAGTAATATCTTTGGGAAACTGGGCGACACCAGCGAGGTAGATTCCATCAGAGTTTGTGTCAAGGGGCTTAAGCTTAGGATGCGCCTCTCGGAAAAACCCGTCCGGTGTACGAGTGACTCCTATTTTAGAACCTAATTCGGTGGCATCCTTTCTGGGAGTTATAGCCTCAACCAGAACTAGGAGATCGGTGGGAATCTCAACAGTCATTCCTAGTGTGGGATCGAAGACCTGCACCTGAATCTGTGAGTTATCTGGTTTGGAAATCTTTGGAGGTTTGTCTGCCAGATACTTGAAAAAATTTATACCCTTCATTCGGGCGTCACCGTAGAGTTCCTCCTGGCCCTTACTGAAGGATCTAATGTCTCGGTATAGAATGAAGACCTGCGTATCTGGATACTCTTCTTTGATGAGCATAGCGTTTTTCAGGGCAACCGAACAGCAAACCCTAGAACAATACGGCCTATCAGGGGCTCGAGAACCCACACACAGAACGAAAACCACGTTATTAGGCACTTTTCCGTTAGATGGTTGTATTAATCTCCCGTTGGTGGGACCATTACTGCTGAGTATTCTCTCTAATTGGAACTGGGTTATTACGTCTTCATATTCTCTAAAGCCGTATTCTTCAACGGGCAAATAGGGATCATAACCGGTGGCAACAATTATTGTTCCCACGGAAATCTCTTCGTTTTCGGGTTTGCTATCCAGTAGAATCGCGTTTTGCTTGCAGACTTTGACACATTCCCCGCAGCGTGTACAGTTTGCTTCGTCAATAATAGGGATGTTGGGTGTTGCGTTCTTGTGAGGGATGTAGATAGCTTTTCTGTTATTTAATCCGAAATTAAATTCGTCTGGTACCTCAACGGGGCACACTTCTATACATTTTCCGCACAGGTTACATTTCTTGTTAACGAATCTGGGTTTTCTCTTTAGTTTTGCTTCGAAGTTGCCGATGTAGCCGGTGATTTCCTCGATTTCGGTGTTGGTAAACACCTCGATGTTCGGATTGCTAGTTAACGCGTTTATCATTGGGTTTAAAATGTCTGAGGCCTTTTCATTGGTTAGAAATACCCTGTTTAACTGAATCACTCTTCCTCCAAGATAGGGCGCCTTCTCAACAAGGTAAGTGGAGAACCCTCTATTGGCTAGTTCTAGAGCTGCTTGAATTCCGGTTATTCCTCCCCCCACCACAAGGGTTGTGGGTTTTACCTGAACCTCCCTTTTCTCCAGGGGTTGAAGCAAGCGGGCCTTAGCAACAGCCATCCTTAATATGTCCTTCGCCTTTTCTGTGGCCTTTACTGGATTATTTGAGTGGGCCCATGAACATTGTTCTCGGAGATTAGCCATTTCGAAAAGATACCGGTTTACTCCTGCTTCCTCTACAACTGAGCGGAAAGTGGGCTCGTGCATTTGGGGAGAGCAGGAAGCTACCACAACTCGGTTCAAATTGTGGTCTTTGATGTCCTTTTTTATCATTTCTTGACCGGGTTCTGAACACATGTAAACGTAATGTTTCGAGATCACCACTCCAGGGAGTTTTCCAGTGGCTTCGGCCACCTTTTCAACATTGATCACTCCTGCGATGTTTAGTCCGCAGTGGCAGATGTAACATCCAATACGTAATTCTTCTCCCATGTCACTTCCTCCTTCTCAAAAAGGTGACAGCCTTCATAGCCGCCGCACTAGCTTCGGATACGCTGTCTGGCACGTCCTTGGGGCTTAATGCTGTTCCCGCCACAAAAATTCCTTGCACCTTGGTTGAAATAATATCGGTCTTGATGTCTGCTTCTTTTATGTAACCGTATTCGTCTAACGGTACATCTAGAATTTTGCTCAGTTCTGTTATTTCGTCTGGTGGTGCTAAACCAACGGACAGGACCACCATGTCGAATTCTTCCTCCAAAATTTCCCCGGTTTCGGTGTCTTCGGCTCGAACTATCAGATTATGGTTTTCCGGTGTTTCGTAGATTCTCGCTACTCTTCCCCGTTTGAAGTGGACTCCGAATTCTTTTTCTGCCCTTTGGTATAGTTCTTCAAAGCCTTTTCCATAAGTTCTAACATCCATGTAAAAAATGGTGACATCAACACCCTGAACGTGCTCTTTCAACAGTATGCTGTCCTTTATAGCATACATGCAACAAACCCTAGAGCAGTATGGATAACCGTGATGTAAATCTCTAGAGCCCACACACTGAACAAAAGCAATTCGTTTAGGTATGGAACCATCTGAGCGCCTCAAAATATGTCCCGCAGTTGGGCCGGCGGCTGAGAGTAGTCTCTCCAGCTCCAATGCTGTTAAAACATTGGGGTATTTACCATAGCCATAAGCCTTCTTTCGTTGTGCGTCAAATGGTTTGTAGCCAGTCGCAACAATAATCGCCCCCACGTTAAGACTGACTTCCTCAGGTTCTTGATCCAAATTAACTGCTTCAGCCCCTATGGATTCACACACCCTTTTGCAGAGCTCGCATTTAATACAGTGATTTTCATCAATTGTGTATTTTAGTGGAACGGCCTGAGGAAAAGGAACATAAATCGCTTTCCGAAAACCAATCCCGGCATTAAAATCGTCAACAACTTCTATTGGACAATATCTGGCACAGACACCGCAGCCCGTACAGCGGGATACGTCAATGTATCTCGGCTTCTTCAGAATCTTAACCTCAAATCCGCTCTCATTACTTTTAGCCTCTCTCACCTCGGAATAGGTTAGAAGCTCAACTTTTGGATGTCGACCTACATCCACCATTTTGGGAGTAAGGATACAAGCTGAACAGTCGAGTGTGGGAAATGTTTTATCCAACATAGCCATGTGTCCGCCCACACTTGGAGTCCTCTCAACCAAATAAGCTTTTACTCCTTGGTCAGCCACATCAAGTGCGGCCTGAATACCGGCTATTCCTCCTCCAATTATGAGAACACCAGTTTTACTCAAACAGACTCCCTCCAATCATTCTTCTCCAATAGTGCCCCCAACTTCCTAAGTTCATCAACCATCTCCTGAACCACTTCTACGAATCTCCTACCTTCCAGGGCAGAGATCCATTCTATTCGCAGACGTGTCGGTTCCACACCAATCTCCTCCATAAGCATTTTTAGAAACTTAACCCTAGATTCAGCATACCTGTTTCCCCCATTATATCTACAGTAGTTGGGGTGACACGCTGCAATGAGCACCCCATCAGCCCCATTAAGGAAGGCGTCCACAACATAGAGTGGATCCACTCTTCCGCTACACATAACCCTGATTATTTGAACATTAGGTGGATAACTTGTCCTGCTTATTCCTGCTTGATCAGCGCTGGAATAACTGCTCCAATTACAGGTAAAAGCCAGTATCTTAGGCTCAAACTCTTTTACTTCCTCTTTCTTATTCATATTTTACCACCCTCTCTTTCACCCTCCTCTAAGGGCTGCCTCCACCTCTGCGAGTATTTGTTCGTCTTTGAAGCCTTTCATGGCTATTGCTTTGGAAGGGCAAGCTGCGGCGCATGTTCCGCAACCCCGGCATACGGCTTCCATTACTATGGATTTTCCCTCCTCAAAAATAATGGCGTGGACTGGGCAGATGTCCAAGCAGAGTTGGCATCCAATACACAGCTCTTCGTCCACTTCAGCGGTTATAGCTGGTATTTTTACTCTCTTAAGTAACATGGGAGCTGCGGATAGCGCTGCTGCGGCATAGGCTTGGGTTATACTCTCATCAATACTCTTAGGCCCTTGAGCAGCTCCACAAACATAGATGCCATTAACTCCCAAGGCCACTGACCGCATTTCCATGTAGGCTTCTCTGAAGAAACCATCGGAGCCTAGTGGAACTTTGAGAATTTTTGCAATCTCTTTCCCGCCCTTATGTGGAACCATAGGTGTGGAAAGAACAACCAAATCACCATCAATGTTCAAGGTTTCCCCCAACAAAGCATGATAAACCCTTACCGTTAACTTGCCGTTTCCGTTAGGAATTACTTCTGGGCGACTTTCCGGGGTGTACTCTATAAATCGTATTCCTAGCTCTCTTGCCTTTGATTGATACTCCTCATTCTCTTTACCATAGGTTTGTAGGTCACGGTAAATAATGAAGACCTCACAGTCGGGATACAGTTGCTTTATCAGGGTAGCGTTTTTAACGGCAACCATACAACATATCCTAGAACAGTATATTACTCCTTCTTCTCCTCGGGATCCGACACACTGAATCATAACCACTTTTTCAGGCTTCTTCAACTTTCCTTGTTTAAGAATCTGTTCCAACTCAAGCTGGGTAACAATCCCTTCATGTTTCCCATAGCTATACATTCCAAAGGGTTTAAACGAATCTGCTCCAGTAGCCAGAACTATGGTTCCCGTTCTAATTTTTTCGATTCCCCCATTAACAGAAACTGTAACTTCAAAGTCACCGAAGCATCCTTCGACCTCCTTCACAGATGAGGAGGTGAAGAGTTTAATGTTTTTATGGTTTCTCACCGACTGGGTAACTGGATTTAGAATTTCCGAAACATCTTGATTCGTAAGATATAGTTTATGGAGTTTGTTTAACATGCCCCCGATATCGGGCTCTTTCTCAACCATAAAAACTTGGAAACCCTGATTAGCTAGGCAGAGGGCAGCGGTCATCCCTGATATTCCACCACCAATAATTAGTGTGGAGGGAACCACCTCTATTTCCAGCTCTTCTAGGGGTTCTGATTTTTGAAGTCTTGCTACAGCCATTTGCACAGTGTTAATAGCCTTCTTGGTGGCTTCCTTAGGCCTATTATGATGTGCCCAAGCACATTGCTCCCTAATGTTTGCAAAGCCAACAAGGTACTTGTTAATTCCAGCCATCCCACAAACCGATTCGAAAAGTGAACCATAGTTTTTAGGAGAGCAAGCTGCAAAAACAACGCGGTCCACGCCATTTTTCATTATACTTTCCTTTGTGCGTTTTATTCCTGCCGAAGAACATAGGGAAACATCGCTCTCCACAAATGCAACCCCGGAGAGCTTTTTAGAAGCTTCAACAACTTTGGTAACATCAATTACGTTACTAATATTGCCTCCGCAATCACACACAAATACTCCTATTCTCGGATCTTGATTTGGGCTATCTTTCCTCATCTCTGATCCCTCCTAAGTTTTGCTAAAGCAATGGTTTCAGTAACTCTCCCCGCGGCGGCACTAGCTTGAGTGGCAGATTCGGATATCCCTCTTGGCCCTCTACAGTAACCACAGGTAAAAATACCTTTTAAGGTGGTATCACAAGGTGATGCTACTGGGTTTGGGCTTTTAAAGAAACCATCCGCATCCAATTCTATACCTAACATTTCAGCCAATTTTTGATTGTTTGGATGAGGTAGTAGAGCAGGGGATAGGACCACCATATCAACCCTTAGCTTCTCAGCTCTCTGGATAAGAGTGTTTTCGAAGCGAATAATGAGATCTCTTGTTTCCGGATCTTCCCATATTTCCCCCGGACGGCCCCTGATATAATTCACACCTAGATCATTTCTGACCTTGTTAAAAAGTTCCTGGTAGCCTTTCCCAAAGACTCGAAGATCAATGTAGAAAACATATACCTCTGTTTCTGGACTCAACATTTTTACTAGGGCAGCATCCTTCGCTGTGTACATGCAACACACACCGGAACAGAAATTGTTTTCCGTTCTTCTGCTTCTTGATCCCACACACTGAATAAAGGCCATACTTTTTGGTTCCTTTTGGTCTGATATCCTAACAATTTTACCTCCCGTGGGACCGTGGATGCTTGTCATTTGTTCGAGATCTAGGATAGTGATGACGTTCTTGTATCTCTTGTACCCGTATTCCTTTATTCTGCTTGGATCAAATAGAGACAGTCCAGTAGCTAGAATTATGGCTTCACTTTCAATCCCAATCTTCATATCCTCATCATTGAAATCTATCGCTGCAGTAGGACAGACCTCTAAACATTTTTCGCAATTTCCATTTCTAAAATGTAAGCAATTCTCTCTGTCAATCACTGGAACCTGAGGAAACGCCTGGGGAAGGGGAAAGTAGATGGCATTCTTTTTTCCCTGAACCATATTAAAAACATCAAACACTTCAACCGGGCACTTCTCGGTACAGGCACCACATCCCGTGCATTTATCTTCATTAACAAACCGAGGTTTTCTTAAAACACTTAACTCAAAGTTTCCAGTGGAACCAGAAATATCTATCACTTGAGTGTTTGTAAGAATCTTAATATTCGGATGATGATAGCACTCAACTAGTTTAGGTATAACCGGGCAGATGGAACAATCCATCGGTACTTCAAGGCGGCAAGAAGAGCAGTTTAACTCAATAATGCGCCCACCGATACTGGGTTTTTCCTCAACCAAATAAACTAGCATTCCCAAATTAGCCAGTTCCAGAGCTGCTTGGATTCCGGCTACTCCACCACCAATAATCGTAACAGAATCAGCTTTTTCCAACCGAATCATTCTCTCCTTTTCAAATTTATTTGATCCTCTCAAGAAGCGGGGTCGGATCTATCTTATGGAGATTCATACCTAGTTCCTTAGGTTCAATTCCTAGCGATAGACCCAACAAGTCTGTGTAATGGAGTATAGGCATATTGTATGACTCTCCGGTTCGTCTCTTGAAAAGAAGTTGTCCCATCTCAATTTGCAGAAAACAGTAGGGACAAGTTACAATCACACAATCAGCCTTAGCCTCCAGCGCACTATCCAGAATATCCACACTTAAATGTAAGGCGGCTTCCTCCGCCACCTCTCCGAAAAAGCTTCCGCAGCCTATGCAACATCCTGTCCTCTCTCGGTGCAGAGCGCTGGTAGCTCCCGTGACACTGATAAGCTCATCAAGCTTTTCAGGAAACTCCGGGTCATCGAAGAATAAGTATTCTTTGGGTCTAATGAGATGGCAACCATAAAAAGGAGCAGCCCTAATTCCCTTAAGTGGTTTAGACACCACGCTTTTTAGTTTTTCAAGACCGATATCTTCGTATAAAGCAGTGATCGAATGTTTAACGCTGGCTACGCCTTGATAAGATTTTCCCACAGTAGCTAAAAGTTCATCAACCTTACGCCTTAAATCTCCATTATCAGACATGAGCTTTTTTGCTCGCCAAAGATTACCATAACAGCTAACACAAAGAGTTAAAATATCTCTATCAAACTCATCAGCAACACAAAAATTTCTAGAAGTCAATGCAAGCCCGGTAACGTAATCAAAAGAGTGTACCAAACAGGCAGGCATACAACAAGAAAAATCCCTCACATCCCGAAGTTCCACATCCAAAGCCTCAAAAACCTTTCTAGCGGAAGTCTCACAGCTAAATTCTCTGGCAGAGGGCACACATCCTGGAAAAAGCGAATATTCCAAACTCACTCCCTAACCCTCCAACTCGAGCTTTTCTCAGTTATGGTTCTGATTTCTTCTAATGCCTCCTCAGAAACAGTTTCACCGATTTCCTTTAGTCCGAGGGCAGCTCGCTTTCGGTCACGTGCTGGTGTGACTTCAAGTGTACGACCCGACTTCAAAATCTGCTTTATTAAGGCTGTTGGCTGTCTGGGAAAATGGCCTCTCTCCACCGCAAGATTTCTGGTTAAGAGAAAAATCTCTGTGGTTTTTAGTTCCTGAGGACATCTTTCATAACAAGTGTAGCACCAGGCACACAGCCAGAGTTCATCCTCTGTCAAGGTTTTGCTCAAGTCAAAGAAAATTTTCTGTAATAAGCTTCTTGGATTAAAATGGTTGGGAATCACCTTTGCGACAGGGCAACTAGCGGTACAGGTGCCACACCCATAACAATAACGTAACTTTTCAGCATTTATCGATCGCTGCAAGAGTTCCTTCGAAATGTTTGTTGTTTCTGCTTCCAAATGTTCTTGCCTCCTAAAAATACGCCTTTTAAAAGGACGAAATATATAAACATTTTTTCTGTTATTCCCTATAATATACTCTATAGTACTGAAAACTGTATTTTGTAGTTAAAAAAATTCCATTTTTAGGAAAAAAATTCCATAAAATATTTGAAAAAGAAACCATATGTGACGCAAAAACCCGATTTTTTAAACCCTAAAAAGGGCTCTTAAAAATCTTTCGGTCTAAAACTTGGGCAATTTAGTAAATAAATCTGCTATTTTAAGTCAGATTTTTAGAAAAATTTTCTCTATTTTGGAATACAGTTACAAATTATTATATTATTAATTCTTACTTAATATTTACAAAATATTTTTATAC
>NZ_JBRAKS010000050.1:0-15966 GCF_052745115.1 Candidatus Jordarchaeum sp. | reverse complement strand
CACACCCATTGCTTCGAAGACGCAGAAAGCCAGAAGCAAGAATCCCCCGACTCTAGTCGCGGGAAGTGTCAAAAGTTATAGATAGAATTGTAAGTTTCTACGGTATATAACTTTCTATACAAGTCCTGAAAAGGTTATAAAAGTTAAAAAAAACAAAGATACAAAAATCTTGACCTGGAAAAAAAAATGAAAAAATTTAGGGGGTTAAAACCCAAATCTCTGTTTCTTTGGGTATACTGGTTTTAGATATTTCTATTTCAGAAGATTTAATTTCTTTTACTCTTGGCTTTCTCTTGGTGAATTCTTCAACTTTAGCCAAACCAAGTGACAAACCGGGAGTTTTATAATGCATTGGAATTATTATCTTCGGCTTTATTAAGTCCGCTACTTCTGTGGCTCCTCCGGCGTCTATGGTGAAAACTCCTCCAACGGGAGTGAACAGTACATCGATCGCACCGATCTCCTTTATTTCATCTTCTGAGGGAATGTGGCCTAGATCTCCTAGATGGCAGAATTTTACTCCATCCAATTCGAAAGTGTAGATAACATTTTTGCCCCTTTGGCTACCCTTACTCTCATCGTGAAATACAGGTACCCCCTTTATAGGAATGCCTTTAACGGTTTTAGTTCCTGCCATCCACAGGACTTTTTCGGCACCGCCCTTGCACACATCTTCGACTTTGGAGTAGTGATCGAAGTGATCATGCGAAACCAGAATAATGTCACCGGAGCATTTAGGTTCAGGTAATCCCACCGAACCTCCATGAGGATCAGTGACCACCGACAGTTTGCTTCCTTTGATTTCGAATGTGGCGTGACCCCACCATTTAATTTTTACCAATCTTCATTCCTCCAAAAAATTTTCAGTATAAATTTTGACATAAAAATATAAAAAGTATTTCTGACATAAATCCAATTATTTTATTGATTATTTATAGCTCTTGCCGATTCTTCAAGATTCCGATGCCTGCTCTTATTCCAGTGAATTTTCCCTCTCTAATGGCAAATTGGCCATTTACTAGGACGTATTCAATGCCCACTGAGTGCTGGTGCGGATTCTCGTATGTCGAGAGGTCCTGAACTTTATCAGGGTCAAATACAGTGATGTCAGCATAGTTTCCAACTCTTAATAATCCCCGCTTAATCAAACCTAGCTTCTGCGCTGGGAACGAGGTCATTCTACGTATTGCGTCAGGTAGAGTGAGCCAATTTTTTTCCCGCACATATTTTGCCAGTGTTTGGGTAAATGCAGCATAGTAGTAAGGATTGACATAGGTGTCTTCATTTGGAACTACCCAACCATCAGAAGATATCATCGAAATCTCATGTGTCAATGTTACTTGGTTATCATCTTCCTTCATAGATATAAATGTGCCCCAGGGCTCCATTCCATGTTTGATAAAAATGTCTATGAGTACATCTCTGGGATCCTTTTTCTGTTCCCTCGCAATCTGCTCCAATGACTTCCCGTTATAGGTGGGATCTCCCTTGGTGGAAACGATTATCTTTCTCCACTCGGATAAATCACCAGATTTTATATCCACTCCCCACACATCGCCAGCCATTTGATCTATTCCCATTTTGACCTGGGCCTCAAGATCCGGATCCTCTCTAGTTCTTTTAATTTTTTCATGAAAGCCTTTCGGGTCTAGGGATCCATCCGTTAAATACAAGTTAAAAGGCATCGTCATAAACAATCCCGTGGAGTTTGCTAGATGGGGGTAGGTGTCAGATGTTACATCTAATCCTTTTTTCCTAGCTCTCATGGCAACTTTGTAGGCGTCCCCAAGTGTACCCCAGAAGAGTTTTCCAAAGGCTTTAAAATGCGAGATCTGAACCGGAACACCGGTGGCTTCTCCTATCTTTATGGTTTCTCGGGTTGCAGAGGCTAAAGAGCCTAAAGTATTTCTAAAGTGCGTAGCGTAGATGCCGTTGTATTTAACCACCACTTTGCAGAGCTCTATTATTTCGTCGGTTTTAGCGAAGTTTCCTGGTGGGTAATCGAGACCTGTGCTTAGTCCGAATGACCCAAGTTTTAGTTCCTGTTCCAGGTAATTTTTCATAGTTTCAAGCTCGTCGGGGGTTGGTTCTCGGTTCTCAAGGCCCATAGAGATCGTTCTTAGCACTCCGTGTCCGGTTAGGGAAACGATGTTTATTCCGATTTTGGTTTTATTTAGTTCTTGTATGTACTCTTCTATAGTGTGGAATTGTATTTCGAAATCTTCTATTTCGGAAATCCATATCATTGTTTTGAGCATCTCTTCTCGTCTCTTCGGGTCTTTAGGAATAGGGGTTGCCGAGAAGCCACAGTTTCCTACACAATCTGTTGTTACCCCCTGGGAAATTTTGCTCTTTGCCGTTGGTTCTAAAAATATGGTGAGTTCGGAATGGGAGTGAATGTCAATGAATCCCGGTGCCACAATTAATCCAGAAACATCGATGACATTATCGACACCGGTGGCTCCTATTGAAGGCTCGATTCTTGAAATCTTATTTCCCTCTATAAGAAGGTCTGCTTTGAACCAGGGGTTCCCCGTACCGTCTAATATTCTTCCATTCTGTAAAAGTATGGAAATTTTTTTACCCTCCTTCTTTTTGATTATTTTCTTATTTTTTCTGATATTTTAATGTGATTATCAAATTCTAGTTGAAAAAGTAGGAAGAGACGAAAAAATTGTCTGATTCAATGAGTCTACCTTTTATAATATTCTGATTTTTATATTCTTTTGTGTTAACTTTCCGTGGTGGTTTTTGTGGAGGGAAAACGGGTTTAAACCCCTTGTTTTAGGGGGATTTCACGCCTAGCAGGGTTAGATGCACCAAAAAGTGGTTCCTGGAGGGTGAGGAAAAGCGGGATTTAACAGTTAACAGAACTGAAACAAATCATCATATAATAAATAGTAGACTCATTGTCTGATTATTCCTATTTTGCTTCGTTTATGGTAATATTTATTTGTTCGTCGTTCAGTTTCCATTTCTTTTGGTAGCCTTTGGTTTTGCTTTTTCCTTGTTTTAGGAGGGTTGCTAGTGTTTCTTCTTGGATGTAATCGCTGTTCTCTTCTATTTCTTGGAACATTTTTTCGCTGCAGTCTATGTAGACTTCGATTCTCTGCATATAGTTCAGGTTCATTTCTTTTCTCATGGTTTGTATTCTTCTCACCACCTCTCTAGCTAGAGCTTCCTTCGCCAAGTCCAACGTGATCTCCGTGTTGAGGAAAAGCTTTACATAAGAGGTTTGCCCCATCACGTAGTTCTCTTTCTCTAGGGTTTCCACTCCAACTTCATCGCTGGTTAATTCCACGGGCATTTCACCCACATAAACTGTGAGTTTGCCTTTTTCCCCTAGAATCTGTGACGCTTCCTTAGCATCCACTCTTTCCAATTCTTGGACTATCTTTGGTGCCAGATTTTTATACTTCGGTCCAATTTCTTTAAAATTAGGTTTAAGTTTATATATTACATATTTAGAATCATCCGTTTCATATTTGATTTCTTTGACATTCAGTTCGTCTTTTAATATATCTTCCAAGGTCTTTAGGTAGTCTAGTCTCTCTTCATTGGCAACCACAACCATTTCTTTAAGGGGATGTCTAAGTTTAATATTTTTGCTGGCTCGAGCAGCGCGTCCAGCACTAGAAACATCGATCACCAGACTCATGCTTTTCTCCAGCTCATCATCCAAGAATTCTTCCCGCAATGCAGGAAAATCGGCCATATGAACACTTTCAAAAGCTTCACTATTACCCTTTGAAAGGTTAAGATACATCGCCTCAGATATTAGAGGAATGAAAGGGGCCAAAAGCCTATCCAAGGTTTCTAAAGCCTCAAAAAGAGTATGATACGCAGCGATTTTGTCCTCATCCATTTCCGCTCTCCAGAACCTGCGCCTCGATCTTCTAATATACCAATTGCTCAAATCATCCACGACAAACTTATCAATAGCACGAGCAGCTACATGAATCATGTAGTTTTGCATACTGGTATCCACAGTTTTTATGACCCTGTTTAATCTACTTTTAAGCCACCTATCAAGAATGTTCTGAGAATCCTTCTTCTTATATTTCTCATCATAGGGATTGAAATTATCAATGTTCGCATTGGTCACATAGAAGTAATAGGTGTTCCAGAGAGTGTTGAGAAAATGGTTCCTAGTCTCGATAACCATTCGCTCACTGAAACGCTTTGGCGTCCATGGGGGATTTGATACGAAGAAGTACCATCGCATCGCATCTGCGCCCTCATTCTTAAATATTAAATTTGGATCAACAACGTTTCCCCTAGATTTACTCATCTTGACCCCATGCTCGTCCAAAACATGGCCCAAAGAGACCACGTTCTGATACGCGTTGCTGTCAAAAACAGCCGTGGCTACGGCGTGAAGGCTAAAGAACCAGCCCCTAGTCTGATCAATGGCCTCAGTTATAAAAGTCACGGGAAAAGTCCTCTCGAAGAATTCCACATTCTCAAAGGGATAATGATGCTCCGCGAAAGAAGCAGCACCAGAATCGTACCAGCAGTCAATAACATAAGGTTCTCTGCTCATAACTTCACTGCATTCCGGACAGGAAAAAGTTATCTCATCCACAAAAGGTCTATGAGGATCAAAATTCTCTGGAAGATTACCCGCATACTTCTCCAACTCTTCAAAGCTTCCCACACAAACATAGTGCTTATTAGCACACTTCCAAATGGGAAGCGGAGTTCCCCAAAACCGGTTGCGACTGAGAGCCCAATCCTTTCCCTCCTCAAGAAAGTTGCCGAAACGCCCATGCTTAAGGTAGCGAGGATACCAGTTTATCTTCTCATTATTACTGAGGAGATTCTCTCGAAGAGCACTAAGTCTAATATACCAGGTCTCTATCGCATAGTAGAGAAGCGGAGTATCACACCGCCAGCAGAAAGGATACGGGTGCTCCAAAATACCTTCACGGAAAAGAAGCCCCTTCTCCTTCAGAGCCTCAACAATTTTTTTATCCGCGTCCTTAACATACATGCCAGCAAAAGGCTTAGCCTCCTCTGTAATATGCCCCGACTCGTCAACCAGCTGAATCACAGCCAAACCATACTTCTTAGCCATCTCAAAGTCCTCAGCACCAAAAGCCGGAGCCATATGCACCACACCAGTGCCCTCAGTAAGAGTCACAAAATCCGCCAAAACCACCACAAAAGCCTTCTTATCCGGCTTTACAAAATCAAATAAAGACCAGTACTCCAAACCCGCCAAGTCCTCACCCTTAAACTCCCTAACAATCTTAAAATCACCCTCAAGCACCATCTGAAGAGCCTTAGCCAAAATCAAGTACTCACCCCGATACTCTACAAGAATATAATCATAATCCGGATGAACAGCCAAAGCCACATTCGAAAGCAGGGTCCAAGGCGTAGTAGTCCAAGCCAGAAAATAAGTATTCTCCTCACCCAACAACTTAAACTTAATAAAAATAGAAGGATCCTTAACATCCTTATATCCGCCCAAAGCCACCTCATGCGCACTCAAAGGAGTACCACAACGAGGACAATACAAAACCACATAATAATCCCGGAAAAGATTCCCATCATCCCAAATCCGCTTCAAAGACCACCAAATACTCTCAATATATTCCGGGTTTAAAGTAACATATGGATTATCCATATCCATCCAGGCAGCCACACGCTCCGTCATCCGAACCCACTCCCGCTCATAGCGAAAAACACTCTCCCTACACTTCTCGTTAAACTTCGCAACACCAAACTCCTCAATCTCCCTCTTACTATTCAAACCAAGCTCCTTCTCAACCTCAAGCTCCACAGGAAGGCCGTGTACATCCCAGCCACTACGACGTGGGTTTACGTATTCTCCTTTCATTGTTCTGTATCGCATAACTATGTCTTTTACTGCTCTGGTCAGGACGTGTCCCACGTGGGGTAATCCGTTGGCTGTGGGAGGTCCTTCGAGGAATACGAACCATTTTGTGTGGTTTTTTTCTCGGTGTTTTTGGGTTTTTTGGAATGTGTTGTTTTGTTTCCAGAGTTTTAGTATGTTTTCTTCGACTTTGGGGTAGTTGGGTGTGGTTTCCACGTTGTCGTAGAGTGTCATATTTTGTCACTTCCAATTATTGGTTTGGTTTAGCTTTAGTGAAGAATTATAATTTAATGTTTTTTTTATTAAATTTTTTGTAGAATGTGTTTTTAGGGAAAGAATGTTTAAGGTTGATTCTTTAAAACTAATTTTTGTGTGATTATTAAACATTTTCAACGGAAGTTTTTGCCTTTTTTCGTCTGAGAAGTAGTTTTGTTTTTTAGCCTTCAAATTTGGCGGCGATACACTTCCGTTGACCTCCGTAACATTAGGAAAAAGACCAAAAACAGTATTTAAACTTTTTCTGAAGGGCTTCATCGGCTGTGTAATGTTTTGTCAGAAAAAGTGCATTTTTGATTTGTGGGTATCCTAGACTGCACTGCGAGAATTCAACTAATGGTGTATAGAATTTTAAGGGAATTTTATGGTTTTCGCTGGCTTATGGGTAAAATAATTTAATCAAAATGTTAATAATTTGTGATGTGCATTAGTTTCATAGAATTGTTAATTGTTTGTGGATGTTGAGGTTCTTTAGTTTGTTTAGAGTTTATATGTATGTAATATTGGAGGATTATGAGGCACATGGTTAGGGAAGACGGCGCGGATTCGAATATTTTGTTGAATGAGAGCCGGGAGCTTGTTCGTAGGGCTTTGTTGTCAGTGGAGGAGCTTAAGGCGGTTAGGGATGAGCTTAACAGGGATCCGGATTTGGGTAAGATTGGACTGGTTATGCTTCAGATGGGTTTTGAGAGTAAGAATCTGGTTGAAGAATTGCTTAATGGTTTGGATTTGGCGGCTTTGGTTGAGAGGCTGGATGACGAAGAGGATTTGGAGGCGATCAGAAAATTTTTCAGTTATGTGGGGCAGGCTTCTAGTGGAACTGCTTCCAGTTGGGTTCCGGAGTGGCTGGCTGAGAATATGGATAAGGAGGTTCTAGTAGAGAAGCTGAATGGTGTATCAGAGGATGTTATGGCTGCGGTTTATTTTTTGGAGTCTATAGGATCTGTGAATCAGGTGTTGGCGAGGGAAATGGTGTTAAAGCTGAATTGGGATCCGATAATTGAGAAGATTGGCGGCTCGGAGGATCTCTCTTCTTTGGCTGCCTGTCTGCGGTGTCTGCTTGCCATTGATCCATTACTAGTTGAAAACTTTGTGAGTAAGATAGACTGTGAGAAATTTGCTAGAATAGTGGAAATTGAGACGGATACTAAGAAGTTGGAGGATGTTTTGCTCTGTGTTTTTGTGGTTAGGAGGGAAGGAGTGGCTTACGACTTTGTGTGGAGCATAATTAAAGCAGGAGTTTCCAACCTTCTGAGAAGGGAGCTGAGGGATTTAAAACTGTTCTTCATTAGGATTGTGGGAAATGAGGTTCTCAGAGCTTTCTCCTGCGATAATAATGAGGAAAGGGAGGAGATTATGAGTGTGCTTCTGGAATGTATGGGGGCCGATAAATTGGCCTTGAAAATTAATGGGGAGAAGAATGAGCCCCTAGTAGAATCCGTACTTAGAAAAATCATAAAGGTAAACCCTATCTTGGCAATGGAACTCAAAGATAAAGTCGTGCAAAAATATCAAAAATTCCTTGAGGGACAGGTAGATTCCACGGAAGCCGAATTTTAGATAAATACAAGATCCTTTAGAACTAAAAAATCATTAAAGTTTCAAATTTAATTGTTTTCTATTTGATTTTGACTTTCTATTCGCAGTTTTTGGCTCCACCACAGATAGAGTTAATAATTTTAACTTCATTATCGGAGTTGACCTAAAGAAGCGATATTTCGAATTCTTTCTTACACCCGGTATGAAGTGAAAGACCGACAGGACCGAAACAATTTTTCCATCAATGTTACTCCAATTTACCAAGCTTAGAATTTTCTTAAAATAAAGAAATAATACTTGTTATCCGTATTTTTCTTTCTTTAAGCTCTTCTTATTTAATATTTTTGGGAGAAAACTGTTTATATAGGTTTACAATTTTAAGACAAGAAAAGGTGATTGCTTTGAAATCTAAGAAGGGAGCTAAAGTAATTATTGAAACTTGTATGGGTGTTAAACCCGGAGAGAATGTGCTATTTGTAACTCAAGAAGGCTTTGAAGAAACCGCAAATATACTTGCCTCCGAAGTATCAGTTTTGAAGGCGAATCCCGTTATAAAAATTGTTAAGGGTTCTGAGATGGAGGTGGAGCCACCACAAGAGGTTGTAGATTTAATGCTCTCAAGCGACGTGATACTCGCAGTTTTAGATCTCAGGTACCTTCAGCTATTTGCTCATATGAATGCTAGGGCAAGAGCCACGAACGCCGGGGCAAGAGCGGGCCTTGTACCCTTCATCCTTTGGGATATCACGGAGGAGGATGTTTTGAGAATAAAGAATCTTACTGAAAGACTAGCGGAAATCATGGGCGAGGGGAAAGAAGCTCGTATTTCTACGGCTTTAGGCACGGATGTGATTATGTCTATTAAGGGGAGACCGGTTCAACAGTTGAAGGCGGTGTTCACAGAGCCCGGAGAGTGGGGAGCTGTACCATTTTATGCTGAAGCTGCGGTAGCTCCAATTGAGGGAACCACCCAAGGAAAAGCGGTTATAGATGTTTTCATGGAGAGAGTAGGGGCTATAAAGCAGCCTATGGAATGGACTATAAAGGACGGGAAATTGGTGGAGATAAAAGGCGGTAAAGAAGCGGATATGTTAAAGCAAATTATAAAAGAAGCCGACGAGAACGCTACAAATATTGGAGAACTCGGAGTAGGCACCAATCATTTTTTCAAGAATTTCACTGGAACTATTGGTGATAAAATGGTTCTGGGCACAATACACCTAGCTATTGGTAAAAGCATAAACATTGGAGGCAAAGTTATGAGCAATATTCATCACGATGCAGTGATTAACAAGGCGACTCTAGAAATAGATGGAAAGAAAGTACTTGATAGAGGAAAATGTCTAATTTAACCAAAAAGGCCCACTTTAACAGAGGGATAATATAGTTTTGCACGGTATTTATTTTGAGTAAAGGTTATAAATTTTAGATTAATTGTCTGAATGAAACTCTTTGCCCGGAGGCCCAGGTTTGACGGTGGTTATATTTAGATTCAAGGGAGATTATGAACAATCTATTTGGGGTATTCTTAAGACCTTAAATTTGGATGGCAAGATTTTCGGTTACGATAATATTGTTATTAAGCCGAATTATGGTAGCCTTCATCTTGGCTACCCGCCGGAAATTCAGGAAAGTATAGGGACCGATCCCAAACTGGTAACCGCTCTAGTCAAAATCTTAAAGGATAATGGCGTGAGAAGAGTGGTTGTTGCCGAGAGTGGAATGTACGGAGTTAAAGTGGATAAGGTATACGAAGGATTAGAATTAACAAAAAATATTCCCGAGGTCGGTGGAGAACTCTATAACATTGACCAGGGAGAATTTGAAACCGTAAAAGTGGACGAAACCACAGTCAACTTGAGTAAAATTTTAAATGAATGCGACTTCCTCATTAACGTTCCATCCATGAAAAACCATATACTCTGCACCGTATCCCTTGGAACGAAAAACATAGCGGTGGGATCCATCGACTTCAAGTCGAAGGCCAAAATACACCGGGAGGGCATACACCGATTAATAGCTTTGCTAGCCGAGAAACTGAATCCCGGGCTCACAATCATCGACGGTATTGTTAGCCACGAGTACCTTGGACCCACTTTTGGTCTTCCGAGAAATACTAACCTACTGATTGCTGGTGACAATGTGATATCCACAGACAGCGTGGCTGCAACCATCATGAACATCGATCCCAGAGAGGTTGAACATCTCAAAATAGCGAGTGAAAATGGTTTCGGTAAAATTAATATCAAGGAAATTGAAATCAAGGGTGAAAAACTGGAGGATAGTATAGTTCCGAATTTTAAAAAATGTTGCCGAATAGATGAAGCTGGGGAGCACTATTCTCGGGCCTTGGGAATCGACGGTAAAATGGAAATATGCGGTACCGATTACTGCTCCGGGTGTTTGAACGCAACTGTGGGAGTGGTATGGGTAATTACCAACTACACCGAAGGAGACACTGAGCCCTTTACACTTGTTATGGGAACAGATGGCGAGGTTCCAGAAAACCCCCAGAGGACAGTCTATATAGTGGGAGATTGCCAAATGAAAAATAAGGATAGGGGGGTGTTTCTTCCGGGTTGTCCACCAAGTGGAAGAGAGTTTTACCAAATTTTCGTAGACCAGTGCCTAAGTGAGGAAGCAAAGAAAAAGGCTATAGAAGGACAGGAAAAAAGAAAGGCTTCAAAGGATCGGAGACTACCCCCAATGAAACATACACTCAAATACTACTAGAAAAAATGTTGTCAATGAAAAAATTGGTGAGAATCTTAAAGACAAGTTCAGTTTTTTTAGAAGTTTTAGGAAAAAAATTTTCATTTTTTAAGAATCTAATATTAAAATTTTACTTTTTTCCAATATTTTCACTTACTATCTTAGAAAATATGTTAATTTATACTAAATATCATAGAAGATTCAGTATTTTTTTACTAAATCTTAATTTAAGATAATTTTTATAAATATGAAAATATTGGAAACTTGTATTTATTTTTATACGTAAAATATTTAAACCAATAAACAAATAAAAAGTAAATCTTCAATTTTTAAGAAACGTTAATTTTAATAATATAACCATTTTTTCCCAAAGATATATATATTAAAAAAGCAATAATTCTATAAAGCTTCCAAAAGAGAAGCCGAAAAAAAGGAGGACAAGAGAGGAATGGCAAAAAAAGCAGCTGTAACAGCAGAAGCAGCACCGAAATACAAGCAACCCTGGCTAGGATTCCTAACCTTCGGAACAGTTCTCATGGTAGCATACATAGTATATCAGTGGTTCCTACACCCAATCTGGGGTCTCGCCACCAGGATGTTCGAAATGAATTTCTTTATTGCGGTAAACACTTTGGGTGAAGAATTAGGCATGCTGCTGGCAATCAACAATCCCATGCTCATGGAGTTGTATCCTCTGGGATACCTTGTCGATTGGATACCATTCTTTATCTTCTGTATCGTGTGGGTCTTCACCATCGCCTATCTCGGACTCTGGGTACCTATCACACCGCTGAAAAGACAACCGTGGGCAGGCCTAGGCGTATTAGCAACCTCAGCGATCTTAGCCTTCATAACATGGTACATATTTGGAATCGTGCTGGGCTTTAAGGGTTATGAAATGATTCTTCTGGGGACTTGTGGATTCCTAATATTCCCCCTATGGCTCACACTATTCAATTACTGGCCCTTGGCAACCCCAACGAGAATGGGGTGGAACCCAGCGATCAAAATTGCATTCTACGCTTCAATATCCTGGGCAATTACCTTGATATTGTACTGGGTCATTACCAGTTTGATTTGGTTGAATCCGTTAGCTACCGCATGGACACAGTATATCATGGGTATCCCACTTTTGAACCTGCTTCCCTTTGAACCCTATGACTTTTATGTTTCGCTGATTTTAAGCATCATCGTTGGAGCAGTAATAATGAGTATCATCAACCCCTGGCTTGGAATAAAGCAGCCCAAGAGGGGACTCCTACTCTTTGCATTGGCAATTATAATCGGATTCGTCATGTGGTTTATTGTGGTTGCAATTTTAGGTCCGACATCACAAACAATTCTCATCACAGGACCTCCACCATGGTTATTCACATTTCCGACGGTAAGTCATGCCTCTGTCGCCGCTTACGTAGCTTTCCCGTTGGTAACTCTATTAGCAGGACAGATTGCTTTCCAGATGTGGCCCTGGAATAGGTGGGGTACTAAGGGTAACATAGGCTTAGTGATAACATCTTTCGTGGTTGGTACAATAGTATACTATCTGTTTATGGTCAATCCAGGATTCGCTATTCCATTAATGCAAGGGAACCTTATAACGGCATTAAGTGGATTAGAAACAACATACCTAGCCCTTTGGGCGCAATGGTATCTACTCGGCATCCCTGCTGCCCTATGGCAATCAATGGTCTTTTTCGCTTATTTCGAGGGACTTGCAGAGTTTGTGGGCCATGCCCTGATGTTTGCTTGGCTTTTGACGGTTGTGCTTTTCGGTCTGCTGACATACGAGACTTTCCACCACTGGCCTTGGAGATAAACTTCAATAAATCTATTTTTATTTTTTTTATTTTCTTTTTATTTTTTATTAAATACTACTTCAAGATTTGCAGTTAAAAATTGATAATTGAACTTTTTTAGTTAGTTTCTCTTCTTTCAAGCTTTTCCCATTATCTTAATAATTATGAGGGATGATCTGATTGGGGATTGTTTTTGCACATGTCGAAAGGTTTATATGTTAATCTGGTATATAGAGTTAACAATAATTAGTTATTAATATGTAGAGTTAACAAAAATTGGTGAGATGGTAATGATATGGCAAGGACGCGGCTTCGGTAGAAACATCTGGGACAGACTGCAGAAAATAAGTCCCGTAGAGTTTCTCATAATGGTAATGATAAAAGAGAAGCCCTGTTATGGTTACGAAATCATCAATAGTCTTAGTGAAAAGTTTAAGGGATTCTGGGAGGTAAAAGCAGGTGCAATATATCCCGCACTCTCCAGACTGGAGGAAAGAGGATTAATCCAGGGAACCAAGGAGGAGAGCGACAGGGGGCCTATCAGAAAAAGATACGAGATAACTCAATTGGGGGAGGACGCCTTGAGAAATATTGCTGAGAAGTTTGACCGCGAAATCGATTTCTTTCAGCATTTCGTGGGCTTTGTAGACGACCATCTTTGTTCCGGTTTTGATAAGTACGCTCAAAGGAGGACTCACTTCATGGCTAAAAGAATTGAACAAATGGCCAAACTTGCTAAGGACTATGCCACCGCTTTTCTGCCACCAGAGGAAATTCTTCCCATGCTAAGGGGATTGAAGACGCGATTAGAGTCGGAGTTGAAGTCCATTGATGAGGCGATTAAGCGGTTGGAAAAGGAGCCCGCAAAAGAGCCCCCAAAGAGGATAAAGGTGGAATAGGAGGTGAAAAAGATATGGATTATGGTAAGGGCTGTGGACCAGATTTCTTTGCTCCATGGGATCCCAGATTTAAACACCACATAAGACACTTTGGCCGAATGATGGCGCAGAAGTTTCCGGAATGGTTCGAGAAGATAAGGACATTCGGATCCACCTATGTTATCGATGACGAGCAGTACATAGTCGTAGAGATTGACATACCGGGTTTCGAGAAGGATGACATCGACTTGAAGGTAGGAGATTACTATCTTGAGGTTGAGGCGGAACGTGACCACGACGAGCAAGAGATTAAACTCAGAGGAACCGAGAAGAAAACATTCCGGGTAAACGTGAGTTTACCAGCTAGGGCCAAAGGAGAAGACGCTAAGGCTGTTTACAGAAACGGTGTACTAAGAGTCATACTCAAGAAGGAGCCTGAAAAAAGTGTTAACGTAAATTAAACAGAACCACAGTGCGGCAAAAGTATTAAAAATTGGAGCACCTTTTTCCCTATTAACCAGTTTTTATTGGTTAAATAATCTATAACTGATTTAAAAAATTGAATATTTGGTATATCGGGGGGGATCCTAAGGGAATTCATTTTTTATTTGGATTTAATTTAAATTTGTTGGTACTGGTTAGAAAAATAGATGGTTAGGTTTAGGTTTTGTTTGCTTAGTGTTTTAGCGGTAGTTTTTTACCCTATTATTTTTTTTAGGGTTTCTATGAATAGTTTGTTGTTTTCGGGTGTTGAAACGGAGACTCTGATGAATTTTTCGTTTAACCCTTTTTGGTCTGCGCAATTTTTGATAAGAATTTTATTTTCAAGTAGCTTTGCGGTTATTATTCGTGAATCTAAGTTTTCTTTTGTGATTTCTATTAGTATAAAATTGGTTTCTGATGGATACGGTTTTATTCCTTTGATTTTTGAGAGTTCTTCTAAGAGGTATTTTCTTTCCTTTAATATTTTTGAAACATTGTTTTCAGCGTAATCGGTATCTTCAAGAGCGGCGATGGCTGCTTGAATTGATATCATATTTATGGGGAAAGGGGTTTGGAGTTTTCTCAGTTCTTTTATTATTTCGGGATTTGCGAGACCGTACCCTATCCTTAAACCTGCTAGACTAAAGGCTTTGGAGAAGGTTCTGAGAACTATGAGATTTTCATGTTCGGGAATCCATGGAGCAACTGTTTTTTTACAAAATTCATAATAGGCTTCGTCTACCACCACAATGGCATCTTCATCTAAGATTTTTTTAATTGTGTCTTCAGGCATAACATTGCCTATAGGGTTGTTTGGATTAATAAGAATTATAAGTTTTGTTTTTGGGGAAACACTATTAGATACTATTTCTGGTTCTAGTATAAAATCTGGTTTTTGAAGTTGAATAAAAACTGGTTTTCCAGACATTAGATTTAAAATGAATTCAAATTGTTCGAATGAGGGAAGAGTTAATATAACCTCATCGTTGAAACCTACAAAAGTATGATAAATTAATTCTATTACTCCGAGTGAACCATGTCCTATAATAACATTTTCCGGTTTGAGACCTGTGTATTCAGCGATCTTCTCGTTTAAGTAGTAGCAGGTCGGGTCTGGGTATCTATTCGCTATCTGTAGGTAGTCCTCCATTACTTGTAGAACTTTTGGGGAAGGAGGATAAGGATTCTCGTTACTGAACATCCTTATCATTTCTTCGCTGCACATTGCGTCACTTATTATTTTTGGGCCTAAAATTTGGGTTAGTACTTCATAGTTGGATTGGACGTCAATTAGTTGTGGTTTAACAAATTTGGTAATGTTCTTAGTCATGAGATCACCTATCCGTGAATGCAATGATTTATTTTCCACCCATTAAAGGACAAAAGAATTAAACTAATATTTGCTATTTTAATATAGCGGAAGTATTTGAATCTAATTAGAAAATAGGTAAATAGCTCATGTAAATTTTTTGGGAAAGCAACTCTAAGGTTGTGAGTATTAAATGAAAATAAAAGTGCTTGGATCTAGTTCTGGCTGGGCTTTTCCTCGACTTGTGTGTGATTGTCGATTGTGTTCCTCTACAAATGAGAGAGATAAACGTTTAAGGTCGTCAATTTTTATTAATGATTCGATATTGATTGATGCGGGGCCCGATATATACCATCAACTTTTACAATTTAAGATTTGTAATATAAAGTCAATTCTTTTAACCCACAGTCATCCAGATCACATTTTTGGTTTACATGATCTCAATCCCAAAAAATGTAAGATTATGAAGAATGTCCCGATTTATGGATCAGAACATACTTGGAAAGTCCTTGATAGAATTTTTCCAAATTCAAGGTATAGAAAAGAGACGTTTAAGGATTATAAATCATTTGAACTTCATGGTTTGAAAATCACTCCTGTGCCCGTAGTTCACTCAGAAAACATACACACGGTTGGATTTGTAATAAATGACCAAAATATTATACTAGGATATTTCCCAGATTTTCTTAGCTTTAAAAAAGAAGAGGATATGAAGTATTTTGAAGTGGATTGCCTATTTCTAGATGGATCAACTCTAAAAAAGCCCTTTTACACAGGTTCAAATAAATGGGGACATATAAACATCATGGAAGGAATAATACTTGCAAAAAAATGCGGAGCAAAAAAAACAATCTTCACCCACCTTGGCCATCGAACACCACCCTATGATGATTTGAGTAAATTACTGAGAAAGAAGGGTGAAATTTACGCTGCTTTCGACGGTATGGAAATAGAATTATGAAAAACAATTCATTTTAATACATCACGTTAACGTGTAAAGACCGGATTCTTTTTAGTTCCCACATGGGGGACAATCGGATTTGCGTCCCCGATAACGGCATTTTTTATCTAACTTTCAGTACCTCCGAATTGTTAACGGTTTTTATATTTTTATCACCTCCTTTTTAATTT
>NZ_JBRAKS010000049.1:0-16216 GCF_052745115.1 Candidatus Jordarchaeum sp. | reverse complement strand
CTTTTTTAACGCCACGGTGTAGAAAAATGGGGGCAGGGGACGCAGAAGCCGGCACCCTCTGGAGTCATCACACAAAATAAGCCACACTCTTTTGATGGTTTTGCTCAAAAACGCGGAGGCTTCTCCCCCCCACAGGCTTAAATTTTACAAAAATAGGAAAAAATAAATCAAAGGTGCGGAAAGTGGGTTACAAATGTTCCTTGATAATTTCTAGTAGGTTTTCAATTTTTATTGGTTTAATTATGTATCCATCAGCTCCCTTATTTACGGCTTCAATGGCGCTTCGCATTGTGGGGTAGCCTGTTATCATAATTTTGACCATTTTTGGACTGGATTTATGCATCACAGGTAAGAGTTTTGTCCCATCCATATCTGGAAGGCGAACATCTATTAATGCAAGTTTGTATGAATCTACCTCAATTTTTTTGATTGCTTCCTCACCATTTTTAGCCAAATCTATTTCGTATCCTTGTTCTTTGAGTATTGTTGCTAAAACCTGTCTCACTTTTTCATCATCTTCAATTATCAGGATTTTAGAAGACTCGTTCATATTTTTCATATCCTTCTTTTCTGGTTTTACTTGTGACTTTTTTGATGGTTCTAATTTTAGTCTACCTTTATTTCATGTTCATTTATTAGTTCAGCTTGTTTATGTTACCATTCTAAATGTGCAATTTTTTCTAATATCTCGGGAAACTGCACAAAATCTCGTTTTTGTTTTGTCAAGTATCATAGTTGGAGCCATCTATACAAAAGTGAATCAGAGCTTTTTCTCTAGTGACCACACTCTGACGCAATCTCCCGGAATCTTCTTTTCATTAGGAAATGTTTCATTTTTTTGGAAATGCGGAAAGTATTTAAGTTAATTTTCTGGCGGTTCTACTATAAAAAATTATTTAAAAGATTGTTATAGGAAAGAAATTTTTACGCAGGTTGGCGGTAAATTTCAAAAAATTAAATTAATAAATTTTGGGGAATAAAATTTCCAAGCTCTGAATATGTTATAATTGTGTCTTAAAACCGAATCTTACTCAATATTCAATATTAGAGAAAGGTTTGAATTATATAGCGAAAATTAATAATTCTTAAAAAAGATGGTGAGATATGATGGACACCGCCGTTATGCGCAAATCCGGGATTGATGTGCTCGGCGATATCCCTTGGGGAACGCATCTTTGCCAGTTCTACGAAACTAAAGAAGATCTGATAGATATTCTTGTTCCCTTTTTTGCGGAAGGATTGAGAAATAACGAGTTTTGTATATGGGTGACTTCGCTACCTTTAGAGGTGGAGGAAGCAATCGCAGCACTTCAGGAAGCTGTCCCTGACTTAGAAAAATATGTGACGAAAGGACAGATTGAGATTATTCCGTACAATGCTTGGTATCTTTTTGGTGACGAATTTAACCTGGAAAGTGTTCTCCAGAAGTGGGTAGATAAGGAAAGTGGTGCTATTGAAAGGGGTTTTGAGGGGTTACGTGCTACTGGAAACACTTTCTGGCTGGATCGAAAACTTTGGGATAATTTCGTAGAATATGAAGCTAGAATTAATGATGTGATCCATAATTATCGAATGATTGCCATTTGTACTTATTCAATCGAGAAGTGCACTGCTAGTGATGTTGTTGAAGTGATGGGGAATCATGTTAGTACTCTGATTAAAAAGGGAAAATCTTGGTATGTGGTTGAAGATGTTGCAAAGCGTAGATTGGCGGATAATAAATTTGCCGAGAGCCAGAAAAAGTTGAAGACCAGAGAAGAGCTTTACTTCAAATTAATGCAGAATTTGTATGAAGGCCTTTGGGCCATTGATGCTGAGGGCCGAACTATATTTGTAAATGAGCGTTTAGCGGAAATGTTGGGATACAGCGTAGATGAGATGCTTGGTAAACATTTCTTTACATTTATGGACGAAAAAGTGGTGAAAATTGCTCAAGAAAAATTAGAACGGCGCAGACGTGGAATCAGTGAAGAACACGATTTCGAATTCTTACGTAAAGACGGGACAAGAATTTACACGCGATTAGGCACATCACCAATCATTGATGATGACGGAAATTATTCTGGTGCTCTTGCAGCAGTTTTGGACATCACAGAGCGCAAGCTGATGGAAGAGTTGCTGGCGAATTCTGAAAGGCGTTATAGGGAGCTTTTCAACAGCGCCAGTGACGCCATCTTCATCCATGACTTAGAAGGTCGATTCTTGGAAGTCAATCGTGTAGCCTGTGAACGCCTAGGCTATAGCCGGGAAGAATTATTACAAATGACTCCTATGGATATTGACTCACCAGAGTATGCAGACTGGGTGCCTCTACGGATTGAGGAATTGAAACATAGTGGTCGTATTATTTTTGAGGCCGCTCACGTAGGGCGAAATGGCATTATCATTCCCACTGAGGTTAGTAGCCGGATTATCGATTACGAAGGAAAGCCTGCAATCCTCAGCATCGCTAGGGATATCACGGAGCGTAAAGTTGCGGAGATGGCTCTGGAGGAGAATGAGCGGCGGTATCGGGGTCTTTTTGAGGATTCACCGATTTCTCTCTGGGAGGAAGACTTCTCAGAAGTTAAGGGGTATATTGATAATTTGCGAGACGCAGGAATTAAAGATTTTAGACAGTATTTTGAAAATCATCCCGAAATCTTATCAGAATTGGCATCGATGGTAAAAATTGTTGACGTTAATAAAGCTACTTTGGATATGTACGAAGCTGAAGAAAAAGAAGAACTTCTCAGTAATTTGAGCCTGATCTTCGAACAGGAAACATATGAAGATTTTAAGGAAGAACTCCTAAGTCTCATTGAAGGCAGAGAAATGTTCGAATGTGAAACCATTAATAAAACTCTGTCTGGCGGAAGTAAGAACATTAGCTTGAGATTAAACGTGGCTCCGGGCTACGAGGAGACTTGGTCCAAAGTTTTTGTTTCTATCCTTGATGTCACTGAGCGCAAGAGGATGGAGGAGGAACTTAGAAGTTATTCTGAGCGATTGGAAGAATTAGTTGAGGAAAGAACTAAGCAACTGAGGAATGCTGAGCGAATGGCGGCTATAGGTGAGACAGCTTCTATGGTAGGTCATGATCTCCGCAACCCGCTACAGGTCATTATTGGCTCAATCTATTTAGCCAACGGAAGGTTGAAGTCCATATCCGCCCCCGAAAATAAAAAACAGAACCAAGAATTAGTGGAATTGCTAAAAACAATTGAGGAACAAGTTGACTACATGAACAAGATTGTTTCCGATCTTGAGGATTACGCCAGGCCTGTTGAGCCACAAATAGTTGAAACCAATTTACCACAATTAATAAATGATATTCTTTTAACTATGATTCTTCCTGAAAACGTTAAGGTTTCCATTGATGCTGAAGAGAATTTTACACCTTTGAGGATTGACCCAGCAATAATGCGGCGCGTCTTCTCCAACTTGATAATAAACGCTTTGCAAGCCATGCCTGAAGGAGGACAATTAACCATAAGCGCTTTCAAAAAAGAGAACCAGGCTTTTATAAGCATAAAGGATACTGGTGAAGGCATACCGGAAGAAATCATGCCTAAGCTTTTCCAACCACTATTCACCACCAAAGCTAGGGGGCAAGGATTAGGACTAGCGGTATGTGACAGACTAGTAAAGGCTCACAATGGCAGAATCATGGTTGAAAGCAAGGTCGGCAAAGGTTCCAACTTCACTGTACAATTACCTCTAAATATCAAAACAGTTTAAATCAGAAAAAAGGTATCAAAATAGCTATTAGAATATAAGAATTCCTTTCAAATTTAATAACTATGTCCCTGTAATCCTCATTTAAACTAGTTTTTTGCCATCACCGTTAGAAATAAATTTCTTTATTTTATTTAAGATATTCACAAAATATAATTTAGAGGAGGAGAGAAGAGGGGTGAGAACTGGATTAATTGTATTAGGAATCGTTCTTTTGATACTTGGCCTTGCAATTTTTCTCTTCAGTCCTTACCTTAAGTTCTTAATATATCCTAGTTATTCTCCTAGCTATCAACTCGGTATGGGAGCATATTACCAGTATACGTTGGGATTTATTCCCCCAGGAGCTTTAAGTCAGATTCTTCGCTAGACACTTTGCCATTCTTTGTTTCCTTTATGGTTGGTGTAATCGGTTTAATCATTTTACTAGTGGGTTTAGTTTCAGAAGAGTGTTGAAATCTAAATCTGAGGAGAGAATAAACCACTGATTGTTTAAATATCACTACTATTAGATTCTTGGAATTCTGAGCAGAGGATTGGGGGTCTTTTACCATTTGGGCTTAGTCCCCGGCGGAGTTGAAGCATTCTCCATATTTCATCGCAGATTTCCTCGTTTTCACAGTTGGTACAATCGTACGCAGGAGTGGATTTTACTGGGGTTGCTGTTCTCCAGGCTTTCTCGGTTATTGCACCGAGTTCTCTCACATCCTCCTCACCGGAGGTTACAAATATTACCTCCACAGCTTCTGCCACTGGAGGATTCTCTTTAAGGCTTACCATCAGTGCTCTTCCCAGAGTCTCTAGTGTAAAACCTCTTTCCACGGCTTCCCTGCTGACTCTACTCCATACTCTTTGACGCTGGGGAACCGCCCTCAACATATATCCCTCTAGGTTTAGATTGTACTGGTTGCGGCTGAGCAGCCGATAGTCTTCGGGTTCCAAACCCTTAGTTTGGGCTATCAGAATCTGGGCGAATGGCAAATTACCCTCTGATTCGGGGATATCGGGACCGACAATTGTTATTTTTCCGTCTCTTACAAGTTCTAGATTCTTGGTCCACAGCACAAGAGCTGCTGAAGCGGTTTTGGGATTTCCCAGCTCGACAAAAGTATCTTCTTTAAGAATTATTCCCGGCTGCTTGCTTATTGGAAGACTTCCCTTCAAATTTTCAACACTTGTAGAACACTGTTTCTCTCTTACTTTTCTTCCCTGTTCTTTCCAGTTTTCTATGCGTTGTCTTAACTCCTCAATCATTAGGTCGAATATCTCCAACAGTTTACCTCCAAGTGGGGAGTGTTAATCTGCTTTTTGCTCGGCTATTAGTGCTGCTCCCAGCGCTTGCACTATTTGGGGATCATGGTTCACTTTTTTGATTTCTACCCCTATTTTTTCCTCCAGGCTTTTCACCATTGCTAGGTTTTTCGCCACTCCTCCTATGATTATTACGTCTTCTATGACTCCCAGTCTTCCCACCAGGGTGGCTGTTCTAAGGGCTATGGAGTTATTAATTCCACTCACAATGTCTGCGATTTCCGCTCCCTCATTGACATAGGTTATAACCTCACTCTCGGCAAAAACACTACACTGACTGGTTATGTGCACGGGATTTGATCCTTGGAGTGAAGAGGAATCAAAATCGTCCGGCTTAATTTCGAGGGCCTCCGCCATTATCTCCAGAAATCTTCCAGTTCCACTAGCACACTTATCGTTCATTACATAGTCGACCACTCTTCCCTCCTGGTCGATTTGCGCAACTCTTGTGAAGAGTCCCCCCACATCAATCACCGTTCTTACACTGGGCAGAAGCCACAGTGCTCCTGCTGCTCCGCTCCGCATCTCGCTTTCAGTCTCATTTGCATAGGGGATTCTTCCAGCACCCCAACCGCAGCCCACACAGTACTTCACATCCTCAAGAGTGATGCCCGCATTTGATAGTGCCTGATTCATTGCGTTTCCTGCGGATTGCTCTGCTTTGGCCTCTGTGGGCACTATGCTGTAAGCCAAAACCTGATCATTTTTTAATAGTACCACCTTTGTGGTTAATGTTCCCACATCACAGCCCGCAAAAATCAATGTTTTACGTCCTCCTCTGCTGTTTAAGGAAGTTCTCCTTGGCAAAGAGTGCGGCTCCCAAGGCTCCCATAATTTGAGGGTCCTGAGGGAATTCCACTGCTTTCATTCCGATAATCTCCTCAAGGTTTTTTACCACTGCTACGTTTTTCGCCACTCCACCGGTTATTCCCAAATCTTTTTTGACAACTATTCGATTTACCAGGGCGTAGACCCTTCTGGCCATAGCCTGATTTATTCCTGCGGCGATGTCCTCAATCTTTTTTCCCTCATTGATTAGAACCATAGTTTCAAATTCGGTGAATACGCTGCACTGGCTTGTGATGTCCACCGGATTCTCCGCCTTCAAGGATGCCGGTCCCAGTTCCTCAATGGTTAAACCGAGTGTCTTAGCCATTATTTCCAAGAATCTTCCGGTTCCTGCCGCACACTTCTCGTTCATAACGAAGTCTTGTACGCGTCCCCGCTCATCCACACTAATGACTTTACAATCCTGTCCTCCCACGTCCACCACCGTCCTTATACTTGGTACCAGCCACTGTGCACCCCTACCGTGGCATGAAATTTCACTAACGTTTTTCTGAGCGAAAGGAATTCTATCCCGACCATAGCCGGTACTAACACAATATTCTATCTCATCCATTCTGAGGCCGGCCTTCTCCAGTGTCTTATTCATCACATCGCTCGCCGACTGCTCCGGCCGGGGACGTACCCGAATAATTTCATAAGCCATAATCTTATTGTCTTCCATAATTACTGCTTCTGCCGTAAGCGAGCCAACATCACAACCAGCAACAATCAACCGTGACTCCTCCTCTTGGATTCCCTGACGGTTTTTACAAACTCCGTCATCTTGGCCTTAATATCCGCTATGGAAGTAAACCGTTTATCCGCGATATCCATATCAAACCGGAGCGAGGGGATTCCCGCCCGTTCCTTGAGAGCGTCGCTTAGAAGCTTGTTCATAGCCCAGCTGTGCTTACAAGCCATGTGTCCTCCAAATATGGCGCAGTCCGCCCTATACTCTTTTGCTAGCCACACAAAGTCATCTATCCAAGTATCAGCGTAGCCCAAGCCCTGCCGGTGCATGGGCCAGTTGAAGGATCTCTCAGCGAGTCCTCTTATTGTTGTCTCGGTGTTTGAAGTGTCTATGGGCTGGGTGAAGAACCAGTCGAGGGCGTCAAAAAGGTGTACCGCTCCGAGCTCTTCCTCCATCCACTCATAAATGGAGATGTCAAAGAGTATTGGTACGTTAGTCCAAATGGTTCTTATCTCCTCCATTCCCTCGGGCACTACTCCAAGGCCTCTCTCCATGTTGTTTTTAGCGATGTCTCTGCATGTTTTAAAGTAGGATATGCCTTCGGGATGCCCTACACTTGTGAGCATTACTCCTGCAGCCGAAATATGGCTGAAACCGGGATCTGGGCAGGGAACCGTTTTTCTGAGTTCCAGGGTTTCAAGCAAGTATTCGTAGGCCTCGTTTGAATACTCCACAACCTCTCTGAGTCTTTCAGGATCAAGCTTCTGTCCCGTGATCTCCTCTAGCCTGGTAACCACCTTTCTAAACTCTCGAGCATAATACTCAAAGGATTTAGCATCCATGGCATACGGGGTGTCAATGGGAATAAACTTCGCATCGGTTGTCTCCGCCATCCACTGGTAGGCCATGTTACTCGCATCACACGCCCCAACCGGTTTCACTATTATGTCTGGCTTGGGCACCTTGTTCATTAGAAGATAGCCCATGGTGGCCTTCTGTGTTGAACAGAGGTGGCTGGGGAAACCCTCAGCCTCAATCCTGTCTATTCCATCCTCTGCCCCATTAGCCCAAGCCAGTGCACCGGTCACCGACTGGTACTCTACACATATCGGTATTAGATCCATTGCGTAGTAGATTTCTGGAGAGTGGGTGAAGAAAAAGTAGACCACCTTTTTTCCCTCCTCCAGTCCTTTAAGAACGATATCGTTCCAGTATTTGTAGCCGCATTTTACCCACTGCTTAGCCATCTCCCTGCGCTTAGGCTGTATTAAACGAGCCAGTCCAACTTGGAGCATTCCTAAAACTTTCATTTCCTCTTCCGTAAGTAAGCCCAGTGCTTTCTCTAGATCACCGGCATCTAGGAATTTTTCTTGTATTTTGAAAGTCATTGCCATGAGCCTTGCGAATTCTGTGCCATTATCCGACATTTTCCTACTCTCCAACCATATCAGAAAAAGCTTTTACACTTATACCTCTCAAAAATATTAATCTTTCTTTGTTTCTCGAACGGTTTTTATGAACTCTGTCATTTTAGCCTTGATATCTGCTATTGATGTGAATCGTTTATCGGCTAGGTCCATGTCGAAGCGCAGTGAGGGAATACCCACCTCTTTTTTGAGAGTATCGCTCAGAAGTTTGTTTAAACCCCAGCTGTGCTTACAAGCCATGTGTCCCCCGAATATGCAGCAATCAGCCTTATACTCTTTTGCTAGCCACACAAAGTCATCTATCCAATCATCAGCGTAGGCCATGGACTGGCGGTGCATGGGCCAGTTGAAGGATCTCTCAGCAAGTCCCCTTATCATGCTCTCGGTGCTTGAGGTATCTATGGGTTCTGTGAAGAACCAGTCTAGGCAATCGAAGAGGTGTACTGCCCCCAAATCCTCCTCTATCCAGTCATAAAAAGGAAAGTCAAAAAGTATCGGTACATTGGTCCAGAGAGTTCTTATCTCTTGCACTCCTTCGGGTAAAACTCCCACACCTTTCTCCACGTTTCTCTTTGCCACATCTCTACACATTTTAAAGTAATCTATGGCTTCAGGTCTCCCCACACTGGTGAGCATAGTCCCAGCGGATAAAAGATGGCTGAGGCTCGGATCAGGACAGGGAACTGCCTTTCTCAACTCAAGGTTTTCTAGGAAGTACTCATAGGCCTTGTTGCCGCATTCCACTACCTCTCTGAGCCTTTCGGGGTCAAGCTTCTGCCCCGTTACCTCTTCCAGCTTGGCAACCATATTTTTGAATTCTTTAAGATAGTACTCGAAGGCCTCAGCAGACAGGGAGTAGGGGGTGTCTATTGGAATGAATTCGGCACCAGTCTTATCCGCCATCCACTGGTAAGCCATATTGCTCGGGTCACATATGCCAACCGGTTTCACTATTACGTCTGGCTTGGGTACCTTATTCATTAGGAGCCAGCCCATGGTTCCCTTCTGAGTTGAACAGAGGTGACTGGGTAACCCCTCCGCCTCAATGCGGTCAATACCCTCCTCAGCCCCGTTAGCCCAAACCGCCGAAGCCAGCGCTGGCTGATACTCTGCACATATCGGTATCAGATCCATGGCGAAGTAGATTTCCGGCGAGTGCGTGAAGTAGAAGTAGACCACCTTTTTTCCCTCCTCCAGCCCCCCTAATACAGTATCCTTCCAATAAATGTAATTACACTTTATCCACTCCCGAGCTATGTCCTTGAGCTTGGGCTTAGGTATCACTTCCGCCAATGCTATCTGGAGAGTTCCCAACACGGCCTGTTCCTCTGGCGTGAGAGTGGCGAGAGCCTGAGTTAGATCCACTGAATCTATGAATTTCCCTGCTATGCTGAAAGTCAGGGACATAAGCTTTGCGTGTTCTTTTCCGTTCTCTAACATTTTTCTATGCTCCTATCCTTTCGAGGAATGCTTGCACTCTGGTCCGGAACCGACCCACATCGCTAATCAGGTAATCCCTCTCAAGCACTAGGGTAGGAATGTCTTCTTCCTCGAGTTCTTTACTAAACATCACATTATCCACACCATGAGGGTCACAGAAGGCAATCCTCTCAAAAATCACGCCATCAACCTTGAATTTCTCAGCCATCTCCCTCACAAAACCGAGCTTCTTAGGATACTCCCTTAACATACGCGGGCAAGGATTATGCTCATAGTAACGTTTGACAATTGCTTCCAAGGGATCTCCCTCCTCACTCACCAGACCCTTAAACTGTCTCGTTCCAAAACAGAGAGCATCCGTGACCACCAGGCCTCCCAAGTCCTCAATTAACTCAATAAGACTGGGATGATCAAGCTCACTCCCCACAATCATCAGTCGAGCATCATAATCCCTTATGCCATCCATATTTTCTAATTCCTTTAACACATCACCTAGTAGGATATTGAATTCTTCTCTGGGCATAGCCGAGGAAGCCGCAACTATGCTAAGACTCTGGGCACCAGTAACCGGTGGATATTCACGGTTTCTAAATTCGTAGAGTTTTTCCAAAAGCTCGCGGCTCTCATTATAAACCCTTATTGAATCCCTTAGCTTCTCGTCAGTAATATGCATATCAAAGTGTTGCTCTATGTGTTCTTTAAAGCCCTTAACTCCCTCCATATAGTAGTTGAAACCGTCCTCGGAGATTATGTGAGGCACAGGTAGAAAATGATTAAAGGGAATATTGACCAGTTTGACCCAGTTGTCGTAGACCCTACGTATGTGATCGCATCCATTAAGGTAGCAGAAACCGTCTAAGAAGTCATAGGCTCCTGTGAGGCCTAGTTCAAGAACCGCTCGACAGAAACTGCAGTTAAATCTGGCCATGTACACGTCAGCATTTGAGGTATCTGTGCAGGTAACGCCTCTAATTCTGTAGGGCATTATGCCGGCAGCATGAATTATCTCCTCCGGAGCGTAAGTACACGTGTATCCGATAATTTTTCTTCCCTGTTTCTTCCACTCATCAACATACGAGTTCTTCAGAGCGGATGAAATCTCCCTAAACTTTTCCAACTTCGCCAATGAGTCACCCCATTTAATTACTAATCTCTATACCTAAACCTATATCATTTATATACATTTAACAATTTTTAACAGTTAATATAGAATAAATATTAGATTCTCAAATAAATTAATATTGGTTCTAAATTGTAAATCTGGGTGGAAAAGCACCTCATTCTTAAAAAAAAGATAAGTAACATATTTTTATACAAAAAGATAATGATGCCAATATTTTAGGATTTAGTAAAGGAGAGTAAAAGATTCCATGGATCGCTTGGAGAACGTTATAAGAGCTATCGAATTTGAGGCCCCGGATTGGGTGCCTGTTTATCGCCTATTGCTGAATCCTGAGAATCCTTGGATTGAAAGTGATTTTGTCGAGGTGCTTTACACTCATCCGAGGGGCTGGAAGCCGAGGCGGAAAGGAGAGGATGAATGGGGTTGTGTCTGGGAGAATCTGGGAGGCAAAACTATGGGCAATGTGGTTATCCCACCTATTACCTCTTGGAACAAGCTGGAGGATTATGAATTTCCGGACCCCTACTTGGAGGAGCGGTTTATAGACCCTATTCCATACCAGATTGGAGATTTCACATTCGAGATTCCGGGTGCTGAGCACCAAATTTCCACTTGGGCAGAAGATAGGTATGTTCTGGGAAATCTTGATATCACCCTGTTCCAGCGTCTCCAGTTCCTCAGAGGAGCCGACACAATTCTAAAAGACCTTTACCTAGAAAGGGAAATGGCGGAGGAATTAGCAGACCAGGTGACAGATTTTTACTTGGGAATAATAGAGATGTGGAGTTCCAGGGGAGCTCATGGAGTTATAGCTTACGACGACTTTGGTACTCAGCAAGGATTATGGATGCGCCCAAAAATCTGGAGGGAGTTCTTCAAGCCTCGATACAAAAAGATGATCAAAGCGGCCCATAACCGGGGAATGCGCTTCTTCCTTCACAGTTGCGGATACATCTATGATATCATACAAGACCTCGTTGAAATTAAGCTAGACGTTCTTCAACTCGACCAACCGGAGCTCTCAGGAGTGGACCGATTGGGAAAGGAATTCGGGGGAAAAATGTGCTTTTTCTGTGTAGTGGATATCCAAAAAACTCTCCAGACTGGAACTAGGGAAGAAATAGAGAAAGCCGCAAAACACATGATTGAGGCTCTAGGAAGCTTCGATGGGGGCTTCATGGGACGAGCTTATCCCCAACCAGAAGCAATAGATCTTAAACCTGAAAATGTTGACGTAATGATTAAAGCTTTTAGAAATTATGGAAAATACCCGAGGAGAATTGTTTGACTGCTAAACCTTAAGACTTTCACATATTTTCCTAACAGCTTTTAGGCTCGGTGCATCACTTGTAATTTCTGTTATGGGCTTTCCAAGGGTGTCCAGTTTTGAGATGTTCTCGTCTTCAGGCACCGTGCCCAGCACCTTTAACTGGAGTGTAGCCGCTTCCTTTATTATTTTGCTTGCTTCAGCGGGGCTTCTTATCCTGTTGATTATGAGTCCCATTTCTTGGTAGTGGGTGTACCGGTCAGCCGTTTTCCTTATCGCATCTGCGGTTTGGAGTCCCCTTAGTGTAGGGTCAGTGACGATTAGGAGTCTGTTCACAGATCTCACAACTTTTCTGTTTATCTGTTCCAGTCCCGCCTCACAGTCGACAACGGTCATATCAAAGTTTTTTGATAAAGTTTCAATAGCGTCTCTAAGCAGAGTGTTTGCTGGACAGAAGCAACCCGGACTATCCGGAGTGCCCATAGCTAGGAGATTAAATCCTTTATCCTCAACTAGAGCTTCAAAGAGATAATAGTCCAGTGATTTCACCATTTCCCCCTTTTCCTCCTCATCACCCTCACTCGCCACCTTTATAACATCCCCTCTAAGGTCTTCCAGTGTCCGCTCCACCCTAAGTCCCAGTATTCTTGCCAAGTGAGACATTGAGGGATCCCCGTCAATAAGAAGCAGACGAAGCCTCGGAACCTCTCTGAGAACAATTGCCATAAGAGCTGTGATGACAGTTTTACCAGCTCCTCCCTTTCCAGACACAGCAATTATACGGGTACTACTCAACAACAAGCCTCCAATCCAAGTCTAACAATAACAACAGTTGATTAAACCTTACCATTCAAATTTATAAATTAAAGGATTCCTAGCCCACATTCTTGAACAGAAGCATTTTTATCTAATACTAAATATATATTTTTAATAAATTTTGTATATTTGGAGGTTTTAGTTTGAGTGGAGCGAGTAAAGAGGAGCCTCTGTTTGAGGTTGAAGCTGATTTTGAGAATCCCAGTCCTTGGGTCAGTGCAAATCGCCCCTGGGAGAAATGGTATCGCGAAGCGGTCTCTACCGAAGGAGAAAAGTTGGAAATTCCGAGAACTATTAAGTATCCTGAAATCCCCATACACTATTTCGGCCGAGCCGCAGCGGAAAATTTTCCAAATAATGTGGCTGTTTATTACACTCCAACTGAGACCAAGTATACCTACCGTGAGTTCATGTATAATAGTGATAAGATTGCAGCCGCATTGGCAGATTTGGGGATAGGAAAGGACGCCTCAGTAGCAGTCTTCATGGCTAACTGTCCGGAATTTGTATTTTCCCTCTACGGCATAACTCAAACCGGAGCCGCATGTACTCCAATAAACCCTCTACTGAAAGCCCCAGACATTGCTCACATTGTAAGAGATAGCGGTATTATACAAACTCTGATATGTACCTCTAACCTTTATTCCGTGGTGCAGCAAGCACTGGAGGAAGTGGAATTAGAAAACGTAATCGTGGTGGGCGAGAAAAAACCGGGAACCATAGACTTCTGGGAGATGGTGGAAAAGTACCCCCCAAAACCACCAGAAGTAACCATAAAACCCAAGGAGGATGTCTGTGCTCTAATGTACAGTGGAGGAACCACCGGGCTACCCAAAGGAGTAATGTTAACCCACTACAACATCGTTGCAGACGTCATAGCAAGCGCCCATGCTCAGTACGGAATGGACAGATCCAGAGAGGGAATGGGCACAGTTATTGCCACCCTGCCCATGTGCCACGTATTTGGGTTCACCATGGTTCAGTCCTATGTGTATGCCAAAGCCATGATGGTTATGTACCTTGGGTTTGATGCCGATATGGTGATGAGGGATATTGAAAAGTATAAGAGCGAAGCTTTCATAGGAATTCCGCTCATGTACTTTGTAATGGTTAACCATCCCAATTTTGGAAAGTACGATCTCTCCTCACTAAAAATGGCGGTATCCGGAGCGGATACTCTGCAAACTGTGATTTCCGAGCAGTGGAAAAAAGTCACGAACCTTGATGTGGGGCAGGGCTACGGGCTCTCCGAGGCAGGTCCGGTAACACACAGTCAACCTCCCTGGTTGCCTAAAATCGGGAACAGCATAGGAATACCAATACTTGACACGGATGCCAAAATCGTGGACTTGGAAACCGGAACCAAGGAGTTGCCCCCAGGAGAGATTGGTGAACTAATGGTTCGGGGACCACAGGTGATGAAAGGCTACTGGAGGCAACCGGAAAAAACAAGGGAAACCCTTACCGAGGATGGTTGGCTTCATACTGGGGATTTAGCTAGAATGGATGAAAATGGCTACTTTTACATAGAGGGGCGATTCAAAGATATAATCAAATATAAGGGTTACAAGGTTATGCCGGATGATGTGGAAAGCGAATTGCTAAAGCACCCCGCAATACTTCAAGTTGTGGTAATCGGATTACCCGACCCGGAGAAAGGTGAAACTATCAAAGCCTTTGTGGTACCCAAAGATGAGTATAAGGGCAAAGTAAAAGAGCAGGAAATCATCGATTGGGCAAAAGAAAAAATGGCAGGATACAAGTATCCCCGAAAAGTGGAGTTCATTGATGCGATTCCCAGAACCGCGGTGGGCAAGGTTTTCAGGAGAAAACTGAGAGAAAAGGAGTTAGAAAGATTGGCCAAAAAGGCTTAAAATAATAAAAATTCCCAAATTTTTTCTTTTCTTCGGATTATTTCTCCTCAAATTTTTTGTTATCTTTTTTGGAATTGAAAGTTTATTTAGTTTAGCTGTGAAAGTTAACGAAAAATATATAACTTATTTTGAATCGAGTGGGTGGAAGTAGTTTCTTATTTAATATACTGTATGGAGGAAACTTCTATGTTTTATGAGTGTTTGATTCTGGAAACAGATGAGGAAAAAGGAATTGCAAAAATAACTCTGAATAGACCCGAGGCTATGAATAGCTGGAATGATCAAATAACAAAAGAATTTCTGGAAGCAGTAAAAAGTTTAGAAAAAAACCGCAAAATTAAGGCTCTCATAATTACGGGTTCCGGTGGTGTGTTCTCAACCGGGGCGGACTTAAAATTCGTGAAAGGGCTCATGATGGGCGAAGACATCGAAAAGGGTAGAGAAATGATAGAAACGTTAAATGAGGCCTTCACCAACTTGGAAAAAACCAGAATGCCCGTAATAGCGGCGGTAAACGGTTTCGCTCTAGCTGGAGGCCTAGAGCTCATTCTCTGCTGCGACATAGTTCTAGCGGCGGATACTGCCCGAATCGGCGATTACCACGCAAAATTCGGTCTCATACCCGGCGGAGGTGGATCCATAAGACTGCCCAAAAAGGTTGGAGATCAGAATGCTAAGTATCTCCTCTTCACGGCGAGATGGGTTACACCAGAAGAAGCCAAGGAAATGGGACTAGTTTACAAAGTGGTACCTGCAGATAAACTTATGGAAGAGGCGGAAAGCATAGCAGCAACCATAGGGAAAAGAAATCCCGGCGGACTAAAATTCATGAAATATCTAGCAAACAAAGCCCGAGACCTACCGGTAGAGGAGGGTCTAAAACTGGAGCAGGAAATATTCCTAAAATTCATGGCAGAGGAAAGAGACAACCTATTAGAAGGACTAACCGCCTTTGAACAAAAACGAGAACCCGTCTGGAAATAAAAATTCTTAAAAGAAAAAAACTTACAAATCCACGTATTAAATCAAAAAATCTAAAAACGGAGGAATAGAAAATTATTGCACTTCAATTCGGCTGGGCACTGTTCGCCTTCGTACCATTTATAATTGCACTCCTATGGTGTGTGTTAGCGATTGTCCTAGGTGTCTGGGTATATAGGGATGCTGAAGAAAGGGGTATGGAAGGTGTAATCTGGCTGCTGATAGTTCTACTAACCGGAATAATAGGGCTTATCATCTACCTAATAGTTAGAGAGTGAAAATCAAAAATGCCAAAATTTTTCTCTCTTTATTTCTTTTTAAAAAGAAAAACTATGACTCAGTTCAAAAAATTATACTAACAGAAATAATTCATAGAATTATGTTTTTTAAAAGTAAAGATTCTCATTTTAATGTTATTGTGCATAATTTTGCATTTGTTTATCATATTTATAAGATGGCTGAACATTTGCAAAATGAATTTAAATATATATTTGTAGAACGTTTACTTCCCTAATAAGTAAAAAAACAATTAAATAATTATACAACAAAGCACATTTTAAATATAATACTTGTGATTTTTTCAAAAAACTACAAAACCTTTTTTTACCGTATACGGGAAGTATATGCTTGTATTTTGCTCAACAAGTTTCCCCGGAAAGAAGCGTTTTTTAAGCCCCCGAAACAAGGGAATAAACAACCACATAATTAAGAACAAAATTAATAGAAAAGGGTGGTGCACAT
>NZ_JBRAKS010000048.1:0-16277 GCF_052745115.1 Candidatus Jordarchaeum sp. | reverse complement strand
AAAAAACCGAGGAGTTGAAAAATATGATACTAGACTAACAAAGCGGGGATACTGCGAGAGAGGTTCCTGAAGACTTGAGGGAAGCTCTGGAAATCATTAAAAAAAAGCTAAGAGAATACTGAGAGGGACGCAGCGCCCCGACACCCTGATGAAATCCTTCGGGAAGATGATGAGGAGAAGCTTGAGGGTGAGGAGGGATCGGTTGGAGGACGCAAAGAAGGAGGTGAACAAGAAGAGATTCCTCGTGTTGAAGAACGCGAAAAACCTGAGTGATAAGGAGAGAGCCGAGCTTGAAGAGTTCCTTGAGAAGTATCCTCAGTTCCAGCAGTTCGCCACACTCCTGAACGAAGTGAGAACCGCCATAAGATCAGAAAGGGATGAGGGGATGAGGAGACTTGGAGAAATAGAGGTGCGGGAGGAGTGGGGCTCCTCGTTGCAGGCGGCGGTGAGGACGATTAAGGGGAACGCGGAGAAGCTTCTGAACTACAGGACTGTGAAGAAGCCTTCTAAAGAGTGTGTGAATGTGAACCCGGAGTGGATGGTAAGACCCTTCAGGACGAAGACTAAGAAATGCCTCTTAGAAAAAATCTTGGAAATATTCGAGGAGGAAAAAATTGAAAACTTAAACATTGAAGAAATAGGAAGTACCCTGGAAACGGCTATGAAACGCGCAGAGAGAGAAGGGTTCCAAATTAATAAGATTGCTTTGAAAGAAATTTACATGCGTCTTTCAAAGGAAACTAAAATTACTAAGGTTACTATTACACGTTATTTGCATTTTATTGAAACACACGCACGCCATATTGGGAGAAGTAAAGTTTAGGATTATTACAATGCGCAGAATCAAAAACAAACAATATACTTCAAGCGGTAGTAAGAGCATTCGAAAATCTAGATATTAAAGCCAAAAACAGAGGTATACAGGACTTTTATGTATCTAAAATTGAAAGAATAACTGCAAACATCGAGATATTTATATCAGGAAACGATGTGGATAAAGCCTTCATGCTTGGAATAATCAAAGGTTATAAAATCCGAAACTATTTGGCGAGCGTAGAGAAAAAGTCTATTAAACTTTTTGATAGGGAAAAAAGTGTGGGTAAACTATCAAAGAGCCAAATATACGTACTTGAAAGTAAAGGGATAAATTACCTGAAATTTTCAGAGATAGAAGACTTTAACGACATAGTGAACATAATATAGAATAACAAGCCAAAGAAATTAGAGGATAAATATAAAGGTCTAATCGATGAAGGAATAAAAGCCGACCTTGAGCCAAAATACATAAACATGGGAAAAAGGTTTGTAAGTGCAGAATGGTGGCTGATAAGCTGGCCTGAGGATGGAAATGGACGAAAGGCTGAGGATAGTTGAGGGAATATTCCTGAAGAATGGAAAAGATCGAACACTTTTCGGTTAGGGGAGGAACTCAAAGACTAGATATTCTGGATTAAGTTTTCGACGAAAATGATGAAGATGAAATAAAACAAGTCTACGCAGAGCAAAACCATAAAGAACTTAGTAAAACAGAACTAATCCGGCAACTAAAATAAAAAGGATACCAACTAGGAAGCAGAACAAGTCATAGTGAAATAGACCTACGAGAGGAGGTACAGGAAGTTGGAAGGTTGTGTAGCTCTCTCGAAAAGCGAGTACAAGACACGGAAACACTTGTAGAAGACGCGGGAGCTCTACTGCTAATAGAAACAAGAAACCAAAAAGGGATAGAAGAATTACACACGTGGAGTTCTCTCTTTTTAAACATATTTTTTGCTGATACTATACATTTCTTTTACGATACCTTAATGTTAATGTCCTTTTTTTATTACTTTCCTCTCTCACCCTGAACCTAATTTGACCGTCCATTCGTATCGATTAAGGAGGAGTTCGAAAGAACCAAGGATAAGAGGGTTATTTGGGAGGCGCACTTTGCGGGGATTGAAAGGGAGTACTGTCATATTGAGAAGTTGGCGAATTTGGATAAGATTCCGAAGCCTTTCGGTTTCAAGGTGGCGTGTTTTCCGGTGAAAATTACGGGTGCTTCGGCGGGCTGGTGTCGTCCAGTGGCGATTATAGAGGATTGATTTAATTTAGAGTTCTGTGAAAGCTAATGGATTTATTGCTGTAGTATGTTGGAGCGGAGGGGTAGGTATTTTTTTAGTAATTTAATATTATGGTTTTCAGGGAAGTGAGATTTTCTTATCGAAAGATTTTAATGTGCTGGCTGTTTTTCTTTATTTGGTTTTTTGTTTAGTGCTTACTGAATGATTGAACAATTTTTAGGAGGATTTCTTTTGTCGACTGGTTTGTGGAACATTACACCGATAAAGAATATAATTATCAATATTTTGATAAAGCGTCAGGGAATAATACTGGACGACGAGTTGGTAAAGAATTTGGAAAGCGAGGGTCTGTCGATTTCTGATAGAGAGCTCAATGAATTTTTGATGGCTCTAGAGATTGAGGGAATCGTCCATGTTTCCAGAATAACAAAAGCCAAAAGAAGAATTGAACTAATCAAACCGGGACAAGAGTTTCTCGCTATCGGGGAAGATTAGAACAAGAATTACTTTAAGGTATTAATAGTTGGATTTGATTTTAATATTTCTAATTTCCATACCTATATTTTGGAGTTTTGGAGACTTGCTTATTTAAGGAGGAAAATGATAAGGGGTAAAAATATTATAGTATTTTTGGTAGTTGATTCTATGGATTATGGTTTGGGGTGCTCTTAGATGGGAGTTAATTTGAGGGATTTGCTTTCTTTTCAGACACTGGGTTTGAAGGAACTTTCGGGACGTATTATCGCCATAGATGCTATGAATACCCTTTACCAGTTTTTATCAATTATAAGGCAGCCTGACGGCACCAGCCTCATGGATAGTAGAGGTAACATAACATCCCATCTCAGCGGTGTTTTCTACAGAACAATTAACCTACTTGAAGCGGGTATAAAACCGGTTTACGTGTTTGACGGTGAGCCACCTGAACTAAAGTCTGGCACCGTGGAGGAGAGAAGAAAAATTCGAAAAGAAGCCGAGAAAATGTGGGAGGAGGCACTTGAGAAAGGAGACCTGGAGGAAGCACGAAAGTATGCTCAAGCCTCGGCAAAATTAACTGATGAGATGGTGGAGGAAAGCAAGAGACTATTAGACGCTATGGGTATACCACACGTTCAGGCTCCATCAGAAGGAGAGGCTCAAGCGTCTTACATGGCACGCAAGGGGGCTGTGTGGGCGGTAGCCAGTCAAGACTACGATTCCTTACTTTATAATTCACCCTACCTAGTGCGAAACCTTACCATATCGGGGAGAAGAAAAATACCTAGAAAAAATGTCTATGTAAAAGTGGAACCGGAACTAGTAATGCTTGACGAAAACTTAAAAAACTTGGGAATAACCCGGGAACAATTAATAGAAATTGGCATCCTCCTAGGTACTGATTACAACGATGGTGTGAAAGGAATAGGGGTGAAAACTGCATTAAAACTCATAAGGGAGAAAGGAAGCCTCGAAAGGGTAGTGGAAGAAGAAAAATTAGAGATAAGTGCTCCAGTGGAACAAATAAAACAGTTGTTCCTTAAACCAGAAGTGATAGATAATTATAAAATATTATGGGAGCCGGTGGACAGAGAACAGGTTGTATCGATACTGGTGGATGACCACGACTTTTCTAGGGACAGAGTTGAAAAAGGATTGGAACGCCTCCGAGAAGGAGAAAAGGCTGCAGCTCAATCACGCCTAGAACAATTCTTCAAATCATAACACCAAGAGTAGTAAAGAGGCGTACAAAAACAGTAAAAATCTAGAATTCACGAGTAAAACCCCAACGACCAATCAGAGGAACAAACGCCACGCTACCGTATCGGTGTTTTTTCGTTTTTCCGTTCTCTAATTTTTCGATCACCACTAGTTCCTGATACATGAAGAGACTTCCGAGAGGAATAGCCAATCTCCCTCCCACGACCAATTGGTCAACTAGTGGTTTTGGCACCCGAGGAGCCGCAGCCGTTACCAGTATGGCATCATAGGGGGCCTTATTTTCATACCCTTCTGAACCATCCCCAGTAATTACTGTTACCCTGTCTAGGTATCCCGCTCTCTTTAAATTCTCTAAAGCAAAGTCTGTTAATTCAGGAATTCGTTCTATAGTGTAGACATAACCCTCGCTCTTAGAACCGGTGGGCGCCACTAACTCGGCGCAGAGAGCCGCGTGGTAGCCCGACCCCGCACCCACCTCTAGAACCTTCATACCCTCCTCCAATTCTAGGACATCACACATCATAACAACCATGTTCCGCCCGAAAAGCAAAAATATGCTTTTTCGTGTGGCGCTGATATAGTCTGACCTCCGGGAATTGGCAGAGGGTGATCCACGTAGGCCTTATCCCTGAGATTCTGGGGCACAAACTCCTCTCGGGGAACTTTTAGGAATGCCTGCATTACGTTTTCTCTGGTAACGAATCCCGAGCGCTTTAAGTCCTCTAAAAGGTTTTTCTTCTCGGTTAAAAAATTCTTCTTTGGCAAAAAGCTCCACTCACTTAACTCTTAATTAGGATATCCTCTTTAACGTTTTTAATGCACATCACACAAAAATAAGTATCGGTGAAAAAATTGGTTAAAACAGCAAAAGAAAACATTCACGCACGGGGACATCCAAACATATCCGCTATGCACAAGACAACACTAGAAATAACAACTAATAAAGGTCTAACACACAGAGGAGACTGTATAATAGCGGTAGGTTCAAATAAAGGAGCCAAACAACTAAGTGAAGAGTTTAAAAAATTGGCAAAAAAAGAAAATTCCATAATTACAATTATTATAAGGGTCGACGGAAAAACAGAAATTATCAAAGGAAAGGGAGATCCCCGCTTGACCTTCAATCACTCCCACGACTTGGTGATAAGAAAAAGTAACTATTTTAGTGACAGAACAATAATGGTAAAGGCGGACAAAGCGGCAATAGATTTAGACCGAAACCTAGTGGAACAGCTAAAAAATCCAGATCAGGTGGTGGAGATAATATTGACCGTGGAAGCTCCTTAAAAAAATTATCTAATTTTAGCGTCTACCACAATCTGCCACTCATGTGGGGCACTGGGACGCACTTTTTTACACTCTAGAATTTTATTCACCTTTCTCGAATTTGCCTCGACACCCTTTTCCAGAGTGTTAACCGCCTCGTCCATAGCTTCTGGCGAAGAAGAAAATTGATAATAATGAATTATTCCTCCCCCCGCCTTTATGGCGCGACAAGCAACATCGATAAAAGACTCCGCTGAACCGGGAAGATTCATTATAACGCGATCTGCCTTAGAAAAAAGCCTTTCCTCCACAATTTTTCGTGCATCACCCAAAATGGGAATAACTCTCCCGTCAACCTTGTTCAGATGTATATTCAGCTTTAACAAATCTACAGCAGTCTTATTAATATCTATAGCATAAACCAGGGCATCCACTTTTTTAGCGATTTGAATTGAAAAAGGGCCAACCCCAGCAAAGAGATCCACCACAACCTCCCTTGGCGCCACCTGATGAGCAACCCGTGCATGCTCTGTTACCAGACGCGGACTAAAATAAGCTGAAGCCAAATCCACCCGGAAAACACAATTGTTCTCCCTATGAAGGGTAGTTGTTCTATTCTCACCTGCCAGATGAGTAAATCGACGAATCCGAGCCACACCATCAATCTTCCCAGCTTTGGCCAAAACCACCTTAATATTTTTGTGCACACGCAAAACAGCCTCCCCCACCAGAAACCTCTGATCAAACAATTCATCCGGAATCTCTAATACCGCAATATCCCCCACAATATCAAAGGAGTGAGGAATCGCAGCTAATTGGCTAGGTGTAAGCTTTTCCTCCAGTTCCTCCAAAATACTCTTTGGACGCTTGTTCCTAGACTCAATCTTAGCATATACTAATTCAAAGTCACCTAATCTATCCTGCAGCATTAACCGCTCATCATCCGAAATCTCCCTAACTAATGGCCAAAAAATCTTTTCAGAATCAGTCAAAACCCGCATTCTATTATCCAAAAGATTTAACTCCGAAAGAAGAATCCGAGCCTCCTGTCCCCTCCTCTTGGGAACCACTAGACAAGGCCTCTGAACCACCAACGAAACCAAAACCCCTTTTTTAAGAATTAGAAAATAAGAAAACCAGAGCGAAACAAATAAAAATATTATAGGCGGGCTGCACGGGACTTTCGCCACACAGATGTACTGAAACGGATTCGAATTCGCGAACTTGAGTATTTCTCTATAGTTTCCCGCGACCACCAAGTTAAGAGCCTGGCGCTCTACCTAACTCCTCAGAAGGACTGGAATCCGTTCTTCTGAGCTAGCAGCCCGCTTTTTACTTTTGTGTTTCCTTTGACGGTTAGAGAATTAACCATTTGGGTACATAAATTTTTTGTGGAGGAAAATATTTAGAACCAGTAAGGGGAAGTTTCCGAACCATACAAAATAGTTAAATAATGTAACTTGGTTTTTGATTCTTAAAATTGGAGGAGGATTTATTTTGAGTGAAAACCCTACTTGGTTTCGTGCTCTGCAAGTTACACTGGGTTTACTGGCTATAATATTAGCAATAGCGGTTTGGCTGTTTTACACGGTTGCTATTTTTACCATGATTCTTCTCTTTGCTGTTTCACTTATGTTCATCGGATTCACAGGCATCTTTGAGGGACTTGGTGAAACGCATCCAGAATGGCGACGAGCCGGATGGCTTATATTAGGCATATTATCAGTTGTGATAGCTTTCGTAGTTATAGTTTTTCCCTTGTTTGGTATCACACTTCTGATCATATTACTGGGACTGGGGCTGTTATTTAATGGATTTATGGGAATTATCAATGGTGCATCCGACTCAGAGCTCGCTGGCTGGTATCGAGCTCTACTCATAATTCTGGGAATTTTAATTATCATTTTATCATTCTTTGTTCTCTTGAATCCTACACTAGGGACCATTTTGTGGTATTGGCCACCTTACATATTAGCGCTTCCAGGTACTTACATTCCGCCTTTAGGCTTTTACTCCATAATTCCCTCAATAGGTTATGTGCTGCTGGTATTTTTCCTTTCCTTAGGCTTCATAATTCGTGGAATCCAAGCCATTCTTTCAGGAGTAAAAGGAAAACAATAATTCGCAATACGACCAAATACTTTGAATTCATTTAATTTTTTTACCAAACCCTTTTTTAGACTCTGTTACCACCGAATTTCTACTATTAGCCTTACATAAATTTAAGAAGATATTTTAGTTAGATAATTAGTTTGGATGAGTTGAGTGACACAACCAAATCTGGCAAGAAGTGTGCCACTGCTGCTAGGAAGGGTGTGAGAAAACCAAATGAAGCTAGACCAACCCCAACGATATTGAACAGTATCCCAATTGCTATGTTCTGCTTTATGGTGTGGATCGTTTTTTTGCCCGCACGTATAATCTCGGGAATTTTTGCCAAATCATCTGCCATGAGTACGATGTCTGCGGCCTCCATGGCGGCTGCGGTGCCTGCCACGCCCATCGCTATTCCCACTGTGGCTTGGACTAGAGCCGGCGCGTCATTTATTCCATCGCCCACCATGGCTACTCTTTGCCCAGAGTCTTCCAGCTCTCTTATTTTTTTGGCCTTATCATCGGGAAGCATTTCTGCTATTACCTCGTCGATTCCCAGCTGGTCGGCAATTGCTCTCGCAGTTCTGGGATTATCGCCAGTTAGCATTATTGTTTTCATTCCAAGTTTTTTCAGCTCAGTAATGATTTCTTGGGCGTTTTTTCGAGGTGCATCTGCTATAGTTATTACTCCACAAACATATCCGTCGTGAGAAATCAGTAATGCCGTTTTGCCTTCTTCTTCTCTTTCTTTCATATATTTTGTTACTTCTCGAGAAAGCTTCACGTTATTATTTTTCATTAACTCCCTATTTCCGAGGATTATTCTTTTACCATTGCTATGCACTATTACACCCTTACCTCGTATAATTTCAGAATTATCTGGTGTGGGAACATTCACTCCGTATCTTTCAGCCTTTTTCATTATAGCGATGGCCATAGGGTGCTCTGACCTTTTCTCCGCTATTGCTGCAAGCTGAACTATTTCTTCTTCACTGTGGCCGTCGAAACTCTTTACATCTATAACTTTAGGTTTGTTTATGGTTAGGGTTCCGGTTTTATCCATTGCAATCGTGTTTACGCGTCCCAAGGCTTCTAAATAGTCTCCACCCTTCACTAAGGATCCTCTTTTTGAGGATTTTCCAATGGTTGCTATCACCGCTAGAGGTGTTGCCAAAGCCACGGCGCAGGGACAAGCCACAATGAGTACCGTGACCGCCGTTATTACGCTATTAGTTAAAAGATAGGTGAGAAAAGATAAAGCTAGAACCAGGGGAGTGAAATAAGCAGTAAACCGGTCCGCTATTTTCTGTATTGGTGCTTTTCCCTCTTGAGCCTCCTCCACCAACTTAATTATTCTTCCGATGGTGGTATCTCCGCCGGTTCTTTCCACCCTTATTTGAATCACACCTATCTCATTTATAGTTCCCGCGAAAACCGCATCTCCCGCATTTTTCTCAACAGGCATTGATTCTCCGGTTATTGGTGACTGGTTAACCAGCGCCTCTCCGGATACTATTCTGCCATCTACGGAAATTTTTTCTCCAGATCTAACTATAACCACATCTGTGATTCGAATCTCTTCTACGGGTAAAAGTATTTCTTTTCCATCTCTTAATACAAGTGCATTCTTGGGAGCGATCTCCATTATTTCCTGAATAGCTTTTCGACTCTTGTCCACGGTAAACTCTTCAATAAACCAAGCTATGAGTACAAAGAAGGTTATCGCGGCCGCAGATAGGAACTCTCTCAGAAGCACGGTGGCAATAATAGCAATGCTCATGAAAACAGAAACATCTATTTCCTTAGCTCTTAAAGAAAAGAAAGCGTCTTTAAGGATGGGATATGCGCCCAGAGCCACCGCAATCACGGATACATCAAAACCCATGTATGAGGGTAATAAATTAGCCCAGCTGAGAAACATGAGGACGCCGATACTAGCAATTCGAATTATGTCTAAAAGGTATTTCTTTGCATCGGATTTGGGTCTTTCATGCAATCGGAGATTGTAGCCGATTTTCTTAGCTGTTTCTTTAATCTCATCAATACTGACCTTCTCTTTGTCGTAGTCTAAAGTAAGTTTTCTTGCGGCAAAATTTACTTTTGCCTTGTTAACACCTTCTACAGTTGAGAGCACCTTCTCTACCCTGTCTGCACAATCTGCACAGTGTAAACCTTCTAATTCACAAACAGTTTGGCACTCAGTTTCCTTGTCAGTACCTTTTACCATTATTATTCCCATTGGAAACCAAAATGATTAATTATATTAATTTAATGCCAAAAAAAGGATAAAAAATATTAACTTAATATTAATTTTAATATAAATTGTTAATATTTTTATTATGGGTGATTTTTATGACCGTGGTAAGTATAACCTTGCCTGAGGAACTATTACAGCAGTTTGAAAGATTCATGGAAACCAGAGGGTATTATAGTAGATCCGAAGCGTTTAGAGATGCCATTCGCAACTTAATTGCGGAGTCAGAGATTAATAGAATGGGAGAAGAAAAATCCACAGCGACTATTATGGTTACCAGTGAATATGGAAGAAAGGATGTAGAAAACCGAATAGGTGAATTTCGACACGAATTTGATGATATTATAATCGAGAATATACACCGGCATATTAAAAATCAATACTGCTTGGAGATTCTCATTGCCGAAGGTGACTCTAAAAGAATATTAGATTTAATGGGTAGAATAAGAGGGATTAGAGGCATCCAACAGGTAAAAGCGGTTTTCATGCCTATAATCGAGAGCTATTGACTGTTAGTAATTAATATTTCTGGTTTAATTAGGATTATTCTAGATACTTGTTTGTTTATGGAGATGTCTTAAATGGGTAAACTGGTGTTTGTGGGTTTAGGATTATGGGACGAGTACGATTTAACAATAAGAGGTTTAGAAGAAGCCCGGAAAGCGGATAAGATTTACGCTGAGTTCTATACCAGTGTTATGGGGGGACTCAACCTTAAAAACTTGGAAGAACTGATCGGTAAAAAGATTTTCATACTTTCCAGGAAGGATATTGAGGAGGATCCCCATGAATCTATTTTACTAGATGCGTCGGAAAGAAACATAGTGCTTTTGGTTGCGGGCGATCCGTTAATTTCAACGACCCATGTGGATTTGAGGCTGCGGGCAGTCGAGAAGGGTATAGATACAAGAATTATTCATGCCCCCTCTATTCTTTCCGCCGCTCCTAGTGTTTGTGGATTGGCTAACTACAAGTTTGGAAGGTCGGTGAGCATACCCTTTCCAGAAGATAATTATTTTCCAGAGTCTCCATATTTGGTGGTTAGAAAGAATAGGTTTAGAGGTCTCCACACCCTTGTTTTTCTGGATATAAAAGCGGATATGTCCCGTTACATGACGGTTAACGAAGGACTAGAGTTTTTAATCCACTTTGATAGGAAGAAAAGCAGACCAGTACTCAAAGACGCTATATTAGTGGGAGTGGCACGAGTTGGATCCCCGGAACCACTTGTATATGCGGGCTATGTAGAGGATTTGATTTCTTTCAATTTTGGGCCTCCACCTCATATCCTAATAGTTACGGGGAAACTTCATTTTAAGGAGGCCGAAGCCCTGGTGAAACTGGCTGGAGCTCCTAAAAAAATTCTTGAGCGATGATTCTTTTCAAGTATTAATTTTTACTTCCGATAATTATGAGCCGTTCTCGATTTCCGGTTATTAGTCGAATGATCTCCACGTTCAATTTTTCTTTTTTCATCTGGCTTATTATAATCTCATAGATTTTTTTCGTTTTTATGGGGAATATTAGTCCTATTCTCCCACCTGGATTTAAGCGGGGAACTCCTTCTCTTATGATTTTTAATGAGAATTCAGCACCGGTTTTCCCTCCGCCTATTAATTCCGCTGCACTTCCTCCGAATTTTTTATCTGAAAGCGTTGTTTTGGAGGGAAGATATGGAGGATTGCTTATTATGGCGTCGAAATTCAAGTTTTTAGGAATCACACCCTCAATTATCTCTCCCGAGGATTTTATAAGATGGATTCTTTCGTGAAGAGAATTTTCCAATATGTTCCTCTTAGCGCTTTCATAGTATTCGTCAATCATTTCTGTAGCGTAGACTTCAGCCATTAAATGTTTAGCTGCTATTATCGCACACACGGCTGAAGAGCCGGTACCAATATCGAGCACACTTTCTTGTGGCTTTACTGCCATTTTGACGAATTCGAATCTGCTCATCACTGCAGGTATTAATCCTTTAAATGGAAAAGACAATTCAATTCCAAGAACTTCCCGAGCAATTATCTTATTGTATATAGCGAGAGCCCTCTTGTTTTTGAAGTCTAGTTTTGGGGGATCCAGCTTTTTTAGGTAGGGAGTTACTAATTCGGGATATTTCTGTAGGATTTGGGAAATAGGTAAGCCTTCCTCCACTTTTACGGTTTTCAACAATAATCCCCTGGAGAATAAACATTATTTTATTGATTAACGAAACCAAATTGAATTATTTTTCGACAATAAATTAGATTAAAGATGAGGAATATTAATTTAAGTTTTGTAAATTATTTTTGTTTCTTTCAAGAATTTTTTTTACTATAATGGTGGAGCTGTTTAATCCGGTACTGTATTTGGGCATGCGGATTAATTTTGCCTTAATTCCTCTTTCTTTTATTTCCTTTCTTAATTTTTGGAACTCTTCAGTTCCGATTCTTTGATCATACCCAAGAACGATTATGTCGGGTTTGTTTTCTTCAACTATTTGGAGCATGTCCTTTCCTTTGTATCCCAGTACGGCTTTATCCACCGGTTTCAATGCTTGAATTACGGTTTTTCTTTCATCTTCGTTAAAAATTGGGGCTTGTTTCTTTATTCTTTCCGCAGTAGTATCTCTAGAAATAACAACTATGAGCTCCGAGTTATTTCCTCCGAGTTTTTTTGCTTCCTCTAAGAATTTTATATGACCAATGTGAACCAAATCGAAAGTTCCAAAGGCCATGACGCGAACTTTTTTAACTTGATTGGTCAATGTTTTTCCCTGCTTTTCCCACAAAATTTTTGCAGTTAGACAGAAGCTATCTTTTGTTTTATTCTTTGTGGTAATAGAACAGTATAAATTTTTTAATTTTTAACTCCCTTTTTCTTCGACGTGGCTTAGAAATATCTTTAGCCTTATTTTTTCTCCGTCTTTAAGTTTTAATTTTTCCCTAAGGTATAGGGGGGATATAACTTCCAAAACATCTTCTCCGTAATGGGTACGTTGAATGAGCAGGACAGCACCATCTACTTTGTCGTTGATTCGGGTTTTGAAACATTTAACTTGCCCGAAAGTTCTTCCCTTATTTTCAAAGGCGTCAATCAAAATTCCAGGATAGTTTAAGAGCAATTTTTTAGTTTGTAGGTCTGAATAGGATTTTAGCCTTAAATTCAGAGTTCCCGGATAGGGGTCAAAACCCAATTTTTCCTTAAACTGGCGATTATAGCCATTCACCGAGATGTAGTATCCTCCCTCACGCATTCCGCTGAACAATTCACCCTCAATAATAAGAATTGGAGGCTTCTTATCAAATATTGTTTGAAGCCAAAGATATATTTCTAATAGCATATTCATTCCCTGGTCTGTGAGCCGCACAAGTTGACCCTTTCTCGTTATTTTTCTTACTAGCCAGCCTTTCTCCTCTAATTGTTGTAGACGGCGTGAAGCGGTCTGCTGACTTATATTCATTTTTTTACCCAGTTTGGTTGAGGATATATCGAGGGTTTTTGACTGGGCTCCCATCTTTGCCAGTGTAAACAATGTAAACCAGAGCTCTTCCTCCAAAAATCAAACCTCTCATAAATCTATAGATCTCAAGAATTAATTTACATCAAAAAGAATTATTTTAGCCATGTAATACTTTTTAATATCATATTTTTAACAAAATTCAATTCAGTAAGTTTGAATATTTATTTTATTCTATGACCGCGGTTACGCTAAAAAATACTGGTCCTCTGATATCAATTTTTTTACTGTTTGAAGTTATGAAGAGTCTAATCGGAGCAGCGATTCCTATATTAACATCAGAAGACTTTTTAGCCATTCTTATCCTAATATTTAACTCCTTTTCATTTTTTTCAATCATTGCTTCAATTTTCCTTGCTGCATAAGCTACTAATGCGTCAAGATATCTAATATTCGTTGGTTTTCCCAATGCTTTGTCCTCGGGAAGACCCAGTATGTTTCCATCATGGACATATATTCTGTTTAGAGCCGCCGGTCCCAAAAGCGTAGTATCTTTATCCCGCTCCCAAATTTTAACCTTAAGAGTTTTCCCATTAATTATTCCGTTCCATACAATAAATTCACAGGGAGAATTCTCATCTTTACAACTTTCTGCGGTTCTAATCAACTCCTTCAATATTTTTTTACCAAGTTCAGTTTGAGGCTGTTCCTCTATATATATTCCCTTGACAATTTCCTCATCCGTAAATTCTGCTTCTTTATAGAAGTAAGGATAGGAAAGACGACGAATATCATTTTCTCCAGTTCTTATCATTACAAATCGCTCCACTCCGAAGCCAGCATTAAAAACTGGATATTCGATACCAAACTTTGCGAGGCTGATTGGAGAGTATAATCCACTATCGCCAACTTCCAGCCATACACCGGTTTGGGGATGCTTAACAAATATTTCAAATTCTGTTTGAGGAGCATAATACTTTGAAGTTGCTTTTTTGAATCTAAAGTCTGCTTCTCCAAAACCAATTGTTTTAAGGAACTCACGTACTATATCCATACCACTCTCCAGTGTTATGTTCTCAGCCATAATAACAAAGGAAATAGTGTAGGATGCAAAGAGATGTGTTGAATCTAATTTCTGTTCTCGTCTAAACTTCTTACCTATAGTAAAAAGTTGAAGTGGTAGTTCCCACTTATTCTGGACCGCAGAGAGAACAGGAAACCAAAGAGCAGTCATGTGGGACCGTAATGTTAAATCTGTGGGAATTGGTTTCCTTTTCTTAAATTCGGAAAAAACATTATCAACAATGCTTGTTGCTTGCTCCTCTCGGATTCCTAGCTCTGTAACCATGGTTTCAACCAAATCATCCGACTCTATTTCATTCTTCTTATATCTTCTAAGAATATACTGTAACTCCTTAGTCTTCGAAAATTCAGGTACTATCTTTCTTATTTTTTTGATAGAGCTTTCACTTAGACCAATATCAGGTCTTGGAAGACCTGCTAAATAAAACAATCTATCGAGTATTACCGGGTATTCTGGACCATACTCCTTATAGACGTCGGATTCCTTTACGAACATAGGCAGTATAACTTCTTCAAATCCCATTTGGATTAAAGCCTTTCTAGCCTCGATTATGAATTCAATTATTGGGTTTGGAACGCCTTTACGCTTCAATTTGTATCTTTTACCATTTAAGGGGAGTAAATTCCTAGTTTCGATCCATGTCTTTTCATAATCCCGCTCCGCATCTGCTAGGATTTTGTTTATGTCAAATCTCGTCCTTTTTCCCTCCGAGAAGCTCTGATAAATTCTGTACCTTTTTTATGAGTTGCTGGTTTTGAAGCGCTAGGGTTATATCGCCACGAGTTTTTTCTACAAGACTTCGGGCCACATCGCGCTTATGCCGAAACCCTGATATTAAGGCGTCAGGATAATCTATCGCCATTAGATTTACGTATATTTCCTCCATAAGGTCAACTAGTTTTTCCGCCTTTTCTATCTCATCCCGTCTTATAGAGTCCAGAGCATGCCTTCTCAGTTCACCAATCAAATCCCCTAGACCTAATAAATAGGGAACACAGGGCACATCCAATTTTTCATAAGAAATAAAACCCTCGTCTTTAATAATATTAAGAAGAAGGCTAGCCTCAATGTACTCCTGAAAAGCAGAGCTAATGAAACCCTTCTCAGCGAATTCGGGATGAACCCTAAGTTTTTCGTTGATCTCCTCTACCCTAGTCTTAGCCTCTGAAATTTTTTTTATGGCATTATCGAAATCCAGACGGTGAATTAACCTAATAGCCTGCCCAGAAAGCCTCACTATCTCTCTAGAAAGAGTGAGGGCTAACTCTCTCAAATTGTATTGCTCATCGAGGTAATCAATAATGAGATTTATTATGCTTTCCAAATCAGTCAGTTCCACCGGTTTATCTTTACCCAAAGTCACACACCCCTAGAAAAAATTTGATAAAGCGCAAGAGCATCTTCCGGAGTTTTAAGATGACAATGTATACTATTAATTTGAATCTTTCCCAACCAATTAACTAATAGTAGTAACTATTATAGAAACAAAAATGGTTTTAAATCCAACGAACAAACATATATCTAGCTTCAAAACTACACGAGAATAATCCTAATTCGGAAAGAGAGGATATTATTGGGAGAGAACGTAAACATTTATAAAGAAGAAATCGAAGACGCCACAAGAATAATCACAATTTCCAAATATGTTGTAGCGCTTACCGGAGCAGGAATCTCGGTTGCAAGCGGTATACCTCCCTTCAGAGGACCGGGGGGAATTTGGACCAAGCACGGAGAACCCCCACCAAACGGCTATCAGAGATTCCTCGAAGACCCTGCGAAATGGTGGAAAGAAAGAATTAATAAAGAAGGCTTTTATCGGGACTTTTGAAACACTAGCAACCGCCAACCCCAATCCCGCACACCTCGCTCTGGCAGAGCTGGAAAGTTTAGGATTCTTAAAATGTGTGATCACACAGAACATCGATAATCTGCACCGAAGAGCAGGAAGCCAGAATATTGCCGAAATTCATGGAAACGCCTTCCTATTAAGATGTATTGACTGTGGGAAAAGATTTGAACCTCAAGCATTCTCCATCACATTAGACAATCTTCCACCCAAATGTCCAGAGTGCAAAAAGGGCATAATCAAAAGCGACACTGTTTTTTTGGTGAGCCGATTCCTGAAGACGTTTTAAAAAAATGTTTTATAGAAGCTCAAAAATCTGACTGTTTTTTAAATATCGGAACGTCGGCACTGGTTCATCCAGCAGCTGGTTTACCTATTAGAGCTAAACAAGTGAACAATGCATGGTTGATTGAAATTAATCCCTATGAAACCGCTATATCAGACATATGTGATGTCGTGATTCGGGCCCCATCTGATTTGGTTTTACCGTTGTCCGAAACTTACCCATTTAGGACACCGCCTAAATGGTGTTCGGT
>NZ_JBRAKS010000047.1:0-16357 GCF_052745115.1 Candidatus Jordarchaeum sp. | reverse complement strand
CCGCCTTGAACTGTTGAAGGTTCTGCACTTCTATTGTTTGAAGTGTAGGGTGTGCCACCACCCGGTTAATGGGTTCTACACCCTTTTCCAGGTAAGCAAGTCCTATTTTTTTCTGTTTTTTCCTTTTTCCATTATTTAAATCCCTCGCAATTCATTCCATCCCCTTAAAGAAGGCGGGCTTTCTTGCTTCATTTTTTGTAAAACTCATTTTTCCCCCACCGAATTTTTTCTCTTTAATAGAGGTTAGATAAACTAAAAAATCAGTTACATCAGCATTCAGAACTGATAGTAAACATGTAGGAAACTGGCGAAAAAACAGAATGGAAGAAAGGGAAGATTATAAAATTCGTTTTAAATGATCTAAAAAGATACTATGAAATTCGTGATTAACAATCCTTTAATCTCAATTTGGACCTTCAATTTTTTCTACAGTAAGTTAAGTTTCCGTAGTACATTCACTGCTTGAAAAGTGTTTTCCAGGGTTGATATTCCGAGGTCTGCTCGAGCGAAGCCTCCGTTAGCGCGTTGGCATTTTAAGGTGAAATCCGCTGTTTGTTGTGGAAATCTGCATTTTTCCCCGAGCAAGTTAAGAGTCATTACTCCTGCGTATGTAAATTCTATATACGGTTTTAAAGAATGGGGAACAATAGTGAATCCGCCATGAGGCACTTCACATTTTCTCACAAATATTATTATGCCACGTAATCTCTCTATATTGTATTTTAAAAGGCAAAGAGAGGCTACAGCATAATACGTTGAGATAATGTTGGAATGCCTGTTTGCTCCAAATCCGCCATCTTTATTCTTGAATCCGAGCAACCAATTCTTAATTTCTTCTCCGTTAAACTTTACATGTAACATTTTTGCAAGTTCTAAAACCATAAGTGAAGACTTGAAGCCTGAAGAAAGCTCAGCGTAGACATTTGTGTTGCAAGAATGCTTTTTAGAACTAATCACGGAAGTAACATATTCTCTAAAACGGTCATCCAGTTGTTCGCCGCACAATGCTAAAGCCTTGCCAACATAATAATAAGTATAAATACTGTATATTTCAAGTGAAAGCAACCATTCAACTGTTTTTTCCATGTTGGGAAAGGGTGAATTTAACAAATTCAGGATTGCTAATCCATAGTAGGTATCCTGTGCGTTTGATTCGACGCCTGGACAAAAGGTGTACCCCCCATCATTGTTCTGACCGTTTGTAACATATTTTATGACGCCTTTAGTTAAAAACGAATCGGCGAGTCGCTCTTTTTTTATACCTAGAGTTCCTTCGTTTCCTAAAGTCAACCGCCCTACTTCACGCAAACTAGTACACACTCTTTCTTCTTGAATACTGGTAGAAGCCATCAGCCCCTGCGAGATTTGAAGCAAGGGCGGTTAAAGGCGAGCTTCATCACCTGCGCTAAGTGAAAACATGAGAGCCAAAATATAAAAAATTACCTCTTCTATAAGCGGGGCTGATGCCCACTGTTATTGAAATAAGGGTGTTTTGCCGGCAGTTTCACTAAGTAGGGACGTATAGGAATTTTTTTCTGACCAAAAGGAAAATTGGAATAGAGGCAAGTTGAGCCACTACCGAGAATGCAATGAGAGCGGGAATCGAGACATCATAGAGCATTCCCATTAATGCACTGCCTAAAAACCAGAATATCCCAAAGCCGGTATTAAAAATCCCATAAGCGGAACCGCGTCTATCAATTGAAACCATACCCGCGATAATAGCTCTCATAATGGACTCCTGCGCTCCCATACCCACACCCCATAGGGCAACACCTAAAAGAGCAAAGTAAAAGTTGCCCATGAAGGCTAAAGGAGCACAGACCAAGGATATGATGGTAGCAGCAATCAGAATAGGGATGCCTACTCGATCAAATAATCGTCCTAACAGAAGTGCAGCAAGAGCATCAACTGCCATAGCGGTAGCATAAAAGATAGGAATCCAATCATCTGAAACTATGGCAACTTCTTTGAAATGAAAGGCAATCAGAGAGAAATCAACAAACCCCGCAGCAATTAAAGCGACTGCGACAAGATAGAGCCAGAACACTTTTGGATAGCCCTTACTTTGCAGTTTAGCCTTTTCTTCTTCGAAGGCACGGGGGCGAGGATATAATAACCGTGCCCTGGCAAGGACGCTTAGCGCGAGGAGAGCTGGTACAAGCAGAACAGCAAAGCTTACCTGGTAACTTCCTTCGAAATAAAGAATCGCAGCCACAATTAGGGGGCCAAGGATAGCCCCTATTTGGTCTAATGCTTCATGGATGCCGAATCCCCAGCCCCGTCCCATTTGTGTTGTGGCGTGTGAAAGCATAGCATCACGGGCAGGTGTGCGGATACCTTTTCCCATTCGCTCTGTGATTATGAGGAGGATTGCAATATCCAACCGCCCTGCCAGTGCTAGGAGAGGGACTGCAAAGAGGTTTATTACATATCCCGATAATGTTACAGTCCAATATTTCCCTGTTCTATCGCTAATATAACCGGAAATAAAACGTAGGCCATACCCGATCAACTCTCCTAATCCCGCAACAATTCCTACGACAGTTCCACTTGCTCCAAGGATAGAGAGATACGGGCCCGTGATGCTGCGTGCCCCCTCATAAGTCATGTCTGCAAAGAGGCTCACTACACCCAGTAGTATAATAAACTTGGTAGCTTCTTTTAAAACATACTTATTACCTTTTCCTATTAGCCCCACCTATATTCCCCCCATATTTTTAATACAGATAATAATATCGGAAAATAAATAGCACTTTATGTATTCTCATGTGTAGGAATTCCTCCATAAAATGTAGAGTAAATAATGCTATATGAACCATAAATATTCTGTAAACTCTTTAAATAAGCCACGGTGCTTTCATCTTTAAAATTGATATCCAAAAGGTTCAGGATAGATAAGGCATACAAAGCATCTAGAGCATTTAGCTCTCCTAATCTGTAAGAGCCAAATCCAACTTTTTCGCATTTACCTTCCATTATATAACTAACAGCTTGTTCTTCGTATTCATTCATAACTAATATTTCCTTCCAATAATATTGATTGGTAGGAGTTATCAACTATTAGGTGGTTAAGGGTGAACTCCATCACCTGTATCTATACGAGTGTGAATGGAATTATTTTTTTAACAGATATTTAAGCATTGTTGCCACGTAGGTCTGCTTGGACGAGTTAGCTGACTTAGTGTTGAATGAAGGATGAAAAGGGTTTATTGGTTAAAGTATTTTTACCTGTTTTGGATTTGTTCGTAGACTGTTAGTGTTTCGAATCTGACATTGTATTGTTTCAGGGTTCGTGTAACTTCTTCTAGGTTCTCTATTGGAATCATGAAGCATCCGTCTCCTAGTTTCCTTCCGCCTCTTTGTTCGACCATTTTCTTTAAATTTTGTTTTCCAAATAATTTGTAGATTATTTTCATTTTTTCTTTTTGAGTTAGGCTTTTGAGGCTGTAGGTTATTATAGCCATTCGTCGCAGGGTTTGCAGAAGTGCTGGGACACATGGTGGGTATCTTAAGTATAGAATTACTCCATGCTCGAAAATGTCTTTTAAGAATGTTGGCTCTGTTTTTTCCCACAATTCCTTCAGTGTTCTTGTCAGAACTTGGGTAAACAAGCCCAATCTCCCGACTTTTTCGTAGAGTTCTCTGCGGTTTTTCCACATAGTTTGGTCATTTTCAAAAACTACGAGTAAGTCGTAGTCTGAATACTCGTCATAATTGCCTTTCGCTCTGCTTCCGAATAGGATTACAGCTAATACGCCCTCAACTTGTGCTACAGCATTCACAATGCTATTCAAATTTGACTCCTGCTCTGTTTTCAATCTCATTTATTATTCTCTCCATAGCCTCAACTGCTTCTCGTGCTCTATTACCGTTTAATCCATCATAGCCTAAGTCTCCATAGGCTCCCCAAACTATTTCTAGATCCGCAGCGATTTCTGGAAATTTTTGTTTTGTCCATTTAATTCTTCTTGCATGTGCTGTTTTTGGGTTAAGATGGAAATGTATTTCTTCTTTGGATGCTGCTGCCTCAATTGCTTGTTCTACAGCCTTTATGACCAGGTCGCCTACCACAGTGTATCTCTCCCTTTCATACTCCTCCAATGCTGCCTCCCTTTTCTCTTTTGGCTAATCTTGAATGGTGTAATGGATCTCCCATTTCAACGACATCTGTTCTTGTAATAAGAATTTTTCCAATTATAAATATTTTCTTCAGTAGTATATGTCATTGTCAATTGCTCAAATTCAAAATATTTCACCTCTAAGATTTGGGAAGAAGAAATTTAAGAATTAAGAGATGTGGAAATTGAAGTGGAAAAATGAATTCCAAAACCAAGAGTTAATAGTCGAACGCATCTTCTCCAGTATGTCAGCGTTATTCGAACTGACCGTAAAAGTGGTGGAAGCTACTGGAAAAAAGGAAGATTGTAAGATTCTTCTTAGAAGACCTAAAAATGTATTCGAAATCTCCGACTAAAAAATCCTTCTACATTAAGATTATAGACCGGACTCTACCCTATGAGAAAATATCAAGACCATTATATGAACCGCTTCACTCTCTCTTTTTTCCCTAATTTTATTTGGTCGGTGGACTGCCAATCTCCTTTTTAACTTGCTGATAAGACCTATTTAATGATATACAAATGGGCTTTGAACCAGTTCTCAGAATTAAATAATAATTTTCTATAAAAAAAGAAGGACGGTTGAATTATTTTTTTCTAACTTTTTATTTTACTATCCATAGGTCGCGTGGGAAGTCTTTGGTTAGGATTTCGGATCCCTTTTTTGTTACAAGTACGATGTCTTCGGGCATGGCTCCTACGAGCTGCATCTCTAGGTCGAAGGCTCCCACCTCCACGCAGAACACCATGTTTTCCTTTACTATGGTGGGGTTGTCGGGTATGATCCATGGTGGTTCGTGGTTTGATAAACCCATACCGTGTCCTACGAAGTTTATTATGTGCATTTGCATGGGATCCTTCTTCTTTAGGGCTTCAACTGAGGCTTTGTGTGCGTCTCCCACTTTTGCGCCCGGTACCAGAGCGTCTATGGCTGCCTGTTCCCCTTCTATGGCTAATTTGCTTAGTTCTATTTGTTTTTGTGGGGGGTCGCCTACGTAGAAGGTTCTTTGCCAATCCATCTGGTAGCCTTTGTAGGTGGGTCCGCAGTCGCTGATTCCCATGTCTCCTTTCTTTATGATGCGGTCTACCGGTCCAGTTATCCATCTGAAGACTCCGCCCTCTTCCTCAGCGTTGCTTGTCCAGCACAGCCAGGTCGAACAGTTCGGGGATTCCAGTAAGTCTTGTTCGGCGCAGGCTCTCCAGAAGGCTCTGTGTATATCTAGCTCGTTTACACCCGGTTTGATGGTTTCAAAGGCTGTCTTCAAAACTTTTACGGATCTCTTGCAGCCTTCACGGATGATTCCGATTTCGTATGGTGTTTTTACGCTCCTCTGCTCCCATATGACCGGGTCGGCGGCTACGATTTTTGCCGTGGGTAGTCTTTTGTTTAGCAGGTCGTATTCTTCAAATGAAAGATAAGTATCTATATCGGGGCCCTTTTCGACTCCAAGTACGCCCTTATCTAGTTTCAATTCTTTTAATGTGTCTATTAGTAATTGCCAAAACTCGCTCGGAATCTGTTGTCCTGTTAGAAAAGAAGCCAGTAATCTTCCGCCCTCAGTTTCACTCCAGAAGCGGTTGTCCTCAACATAGGTTGTTAACAGATTCTGCCAGTAGAAGGCTCCATGGGATACATTGACTGGGTCATGGTCTCGTGGTATGATCATGCAGGAGCGCCACACCCAGTTGTGCATCTGGGCAACATCTGTCCATCCACCGTAGTATCGCCAGTTTAAGGGAGAGAATAATATCATAGCATCCATTTTATGTTTGGCTAATAGTTCTCTAGCCGTTTGTACACGTTTCTTATACTCCGAGTATGGCATGGTCTCCCATTTTTTCTTGGTTACCTCTCCTTTTTTAGCCATTTAAATTCACCCACTTTTTAGTATATTATCCCGCGGTGTGAAAAAATAACTACTAAAAAATCTAAGACCAAATTTATAATATATTTTTCTGCTTAATATATAAGCCTAATTCCCTATTATGAATCGTGGTTCTTTAAATTCAGGTGCTTGACACCATAATAATTTATAATTGATATCATGGGGCGTTAAAAAACTATCTAAACCATTAGATTAAACGTGAATCTAATTTTAATTAAGAACAGTGATAGAAAAATTTTTACACAATTGATACATGATTCTATATAAAAATGCTGAAATTCGTAGCTTAATAATAGAATAGACCATTATTAGTAAAGGGAAAGCAATTCTGGGACTGTGCAAGATAGGTTTTCTAAAAGGAAATAATTTTAGGTAGGTTACCAATGTTAGGCAAAAAGTTGAGACGGGAATTTAAACCAATAAGTAAAAAACAATTAGGGGCGTTAGCGGTCTTAGCACTGATTTTCATCTCTTCCCTCACAATAATCATCTTATTTACGCTGCCTGAGAATAACCCGGTTCTTGGACAAGGATTATTTAGCAGCGGTCAGGGTATAGCTAATTACCCTAAAGATATTATATCCCTTTATCCAAATCGAAATGATAGCAATGTGGATGGTATCCCGAGTGTAGGTTCTCATTCCTACTGGCCAAATTTGGCTGATTCAAATAATAGTACTTATAATATACTTACCGAAAGCAACACTAACACCTCAATTACTTTAACACTTGTACCAAATGGGGGAACTGGAACTACACAACTTTATCCTTATCCCGATACAAAACTAAATTGGGAATGTTGTAATAGCTCTGACGATGACTCTTCCTATGTTTTTTTAATAAAACACTCACTTGGAAACTGGATTTATACAAGTTGGAAAATCCTCCAGTAATTGAGTGGGCGATTATAAATTATATTGAGGTTTACATAAGAGTTAAACTACATCTTTTAACAGAGTCCACATACAGTAGTGTGGTTCCCATGCTTTATAATCCGAATTGGACAATAGGAGTACAGCAAGGAAAAACTTTCACTGTGGATCCTGGTGATTACGTAAATTTCTCTAGCAGGTGGGATCAAAATCCGGATACACTTGAACCTTGGAATTGGTCTGATTTGACGGATTTACAGGCAGGGATTAGGGTGAGACTTCCTCGTGGGCATGCTGCTGAGATAAGGTGTACTTATGTTTGGGTTGTTGTGAATTACACCGTACCAGATTATAAATTGGATTTAGAGCTTCAGTGGACAAATATTCCCCCAAGTGCGTCTGATAGCAAATTATGTATACTAACAGGTGATTTTTTTGGTGATGAGAGTCTTAGTATATGGTACTGGACTGGTAACGGTTGGACTGAAATTATTTCTAATCTACAAAGTAATACGTGGAATAATGAATCATTAAAAATTGATAATTCCGTATTTACTATTCGGTTTAAAGGTAATAATGATTCTTTAGATAGATTTCAAGATTCTTGGGAAATTGGTTTGACCGTGGTGGTTGTAAACTATATCCCTCCAGTGATTCCAACTAATTTTGTTTTGTTTTTAGTTGCCTTTTTGCTTGGGGGTGGAAATGAGCCCAGTTTATCGCCTACTGCACTTATTATTGGTGCTGTTGCCTTATTTTCAATTTTGGGTCTGGTTGTTAGTCGTTTCTATGTTTCCGGGGAGGCTGCATCTTTCCGGAAAAGGAGGGTTAAGCAGTTAGAGGAGGCTAGAGAAAGGATTAAGAGAGCTTTGGAGGAAGGTGGTGGTGGTGGTGGTGGAACATCTTAAGATTCTGGTGATGGGGCCTACTAGTGCGGGGAAAACGTCCATAATTAGGCAAGTAATCTATGGTTTGGAGTCAAGGGAACTTGCGATTATGGAGCCAACTATGTTAATTAAGGTTCATCCGGATTATACACATGGGAATTATCTCTGCAAATTTTTTGATACTGGGGGACAGGAAATGATGTTTAATGAGTATTACCGTCCAGAAAGGGAAGAGCCTCTTTTCAGTAAGGTGAACATTTTTATTTATGTGGTTGACTCTGGTGATCCTAAAATGATTCATCTTGCAAGGAAAGAATTTTGGCGGTCTATTAGTAGAATTACTAAGTATTCACCTCAAGCTTTTCCCGTTATTTTTGCACACAAACAGGATTTGAAAGTGCACCTACCGCCGGATGAATTAAGAAGCGTTCTAATCGGACCAACTGAACTAAAATACCAAGAATATTTTCCCAAAGATCCTCAGGAAAGAAGGCAAATAGAAAAAATGGTGAAGAGAATCATAGTTTACGGTACATCAATAATGGATCCTATTAGAGGTCCTAATGAGCATAAGGCTTATTGGATTAGATCCGATGGAGCTGTCATTGAAATCCTCGACAAGTATAAGAGATTTATCAAAAATATGAAGATACTGGGTACCGGAGCAAGAAAAGTTTACCCGGAAGAATTTTTAAACTATCTCGTGTTTTTGCTAAAGGAATTAGACCGTAATTTAGGGTCTATGGGTAGTGTAATTGTGGATAAATTAAATAATTTTATCATTGCGACCACCCTTAAAGAGAGTGAAGTCATGGATACAACATTGGGAAACACAATAGCACATGCCGCTATTATCTTGGAGGAAAGAGAAAAAGACTTCCCGAAGGCAATCATTTTTAGGGCAGAAGTTTCATTAATTGTATTGAAAAGTATAAATGAAGAAATAGCATTTTTGACCGCGCTTCCAGGGGATAAACAATTAGATGAAGAGGAATTGCGTGTAATGGTTGAAAAATCCTTAGAAAAAATTTCAAATGTTTTTAGAACTGTAAGTTGACACTTGGGGGAAATGAATGCCGAAAGGAATTTTTATCACTTATTTTGACGCTGTTGAGGGTGTGATGCTAAAACCAGAATACACGTACATAATAGATAAGACAGAGATAACAAACAGTTTGGCTCAACAATTATACTTTGCACACTCCACGGGAGAAACCAAAGAGTATCTTGAAATAAAAATGGGGAACCTTAAAATTTCAAGCTACTACTCTGGAATGGTTCCGAAATCAAGTAACCAAATATGTATAGCGTTGGTACTGGAAGAAAAAGAGATAGGAGTAGCCTACAAGGAGTTTCTCAAAACCAAAGCCATAGAAATAATTAAACTATTGGATAATGGTGGCAAAATCAAAATCCAAGAAATCTACAAAGAACTGGAAAAAAGAGAAAAAACCGTAGATAGGACACATCTCATGATACGGGTATTGGCAGACGAAGAAACCTGGAAGAGTCTCGCTGCTCTCCGAGAAGGAAAAACAGTGTCTCCATTAACCCTCTCTAATCTAAAAAGGTTAGAACTTGTATCCGAAAAGCGTAACGGAGAGACAAAGTTTGAAATTATGAAGATAAAAATTTTCAAAGCCCCCTCAAATTCAATAATAGAGGATTTAGAAAAGGGAAAAGTGCCTCCAAACATTATGTCAGAGGTGGGTCAAAAAGTCACAAATGCAATAGATGAACTCCAAAGGCAAATAAGACAGGAAATGGAAGAGAGACCCATAGATATTCTTGAACCGCTGGTAAACTCAACAAACTATCAGATAATTAAAATTCTTGAAGAAGAGGGAATAACCTCAATAAAAAATCTGGTAAGAAGAATAGGGGTTGAGGAGGAAACTATTCTATTTCACGTAGAACAACTAAAAAATCACATGCTAGCAGATCATACAAAAGAATACGTATACCCGCTCTTGAAAGTAACAATAGAAACAAAAATCGAGGAAAAGAGCATCATTAAACGAATAAAAAATTTATTCAAAAAAACACCGCAAGCAAAAACTTCTAAAAAAACCAAAAAAGGAAAAAATCGATAATCATATAAAGATAACTCAATGCCATTGAAACTCTTTTTGATTCCAAGAAAATAATTAAAAGTGAAATCTGAGAAACTCTTTAACAAATACTAAAAAATTTTAAAGAATATACAATTTTTAAAAAACAGGTCTAAAGACTCATTTTCGCTTTGAACGCATTCATTAAACGCTTTATCTCCATCAGGCCTCCCTGCAGCCCAGAAGTTAGTCAATTTGCTTTTCGCCTTTGAACTCGCGTTCACGCTGTTTGTAAAGAGGATCATCGAAACTAAGGGAATCGGGGTCAATTAGCCACCGGAATTTTCCATGAGCTGCACTCTTATCGAGCTCTCGCCGAAGGCGTGCATATATTTCGGGCGTAAATGTGGCGAGAAATTCCCAGTCGGCCTCGATTGCGAGCGTTGGACATACCTTCCAACAGAAAAAGCAGTATATACAGGGAGTCTGGATGCGTGGCGGATCAGCCTCTATATCAATACCTTTGACCGGACAATTATCCTGACAAGCGTGGCAAAGAGTGCATTTATCCATATTAATGCTAAGATGGGGGCTTATCCTTTCTAATAATTCCAAGCTGTACATTTCAGCTTCACGTACCCACTCTTCAGATACAGGCTCTGGTTCGGGAATGAGACTTGTGTCACCCTCAGTGATACGCTGGCTGCGCTCTGCGACTTCTCTTCCAAAGGAGCGCGCCTCTTCTAAATCAAGAGAGTCAGGATGACCGGTGGTTAGTGTGGGATACGGTAAATAGGGCATTTTGGAGTCAGCATAGGTGTCATGATAGCCCATAACCATGATTCCTTTTTTCTTTAAGCGTTCCGCCATAGAGGGAAAGGTGTTTGCTATAATTGAGCCGTGTGTGCAAAATAGGAACCACTGGCGATTCCTCAGCTCTGGTAGCCCGTCTATAAATTCGCGCACGTTGAACGGTTCCTTGTAGTAGTGTGTCGGGCAGCCCAATCCAACTAGATTATAATTCTGCAACGCGCTAGTATCCACATTATTTATATCCGTTATATCGCACTGCCCGGTCACATCGACTACACCGTTCCGGATGCACTCAGCCACTTTGCGTGTATTGCCCGATTGAGAGAAATAAATTATCAGAGTTTTCATATTATCTCCACTCCTCATCATATACGCATGGAAACCTTTTAAAAATTAAGAAAAGGACAGATTAAGGGTTTCAAGATTTTCATTAAAAACTGAGTTCAGAGACTCATACCTGCTTTGAAAGCCTTTAAATTTATTTCACCTGTGCCCGGGGGAGTATTTTCCATAATTCCCACCTCTAGACTTTCTCGTCTAATGGGAATCATGTTTGTGGCGTATGCTGCTCCCAACATAACCATGTTTAACGCCCTCGCACTTCCGGTTTCTCGGAAAGAGATATCGGTACCATTAATGGTTCTTACTTTTTTAATCTCCAATTGTTTAAGGTAGTCTAATATCTCTTCAACTGTAGGGTACTTGTGTGCCAGTTGTTCCGACATGTCTCTTAATCCGTCGCGAGATAAACCTCGGGTTTCAATGGGATAATTATTCGTGATTACGGTGGTTTCCTTGTTTCCGTAAATTGCTGATACCTGAAGTGCCACCAGGGGTTCAAAGGCAACTATCAGGTTCGCTCCTCCTTCTGGTATCCTTGGAGAGTAGAGTTCTTCGCCGGTCCTAATGTAACAGTAAGTTAAAGCGTTTCTATGCGTCCAGGGCGGAACATCGGCAGACAGAACATTTCTCCCCTCCTGAGAGAGAGCTATCACAAGCAATCTTTCAGTAAGAATAATCCCTTGACCCGACAAACCACAAATTATAAGATTCAAATCTTCATTCATAAACACGCATCCTCCTTCACTTAATCTCCTCTATCGCCTTATGAGGACATATCTGAGGGCAGACACCACAGCCCACGCACAAAGCCAAGTCTATCTCCGGGGACCGATCTGGTAGATTTGGATTATCCGTCCAAATCATAGCTATGCATCCAAAGTTTTCGATACAGTAACCACATATGGCACAGTTTAAACAGCGTTTAGCCTCCTCAACCGCCAACTGCTCCGAATATCCCAACATTATCTCCTTAAAACTCTTCTTTCTCTCCTCCGCTTTTAACACTGGCATGGATACCCGCTTTTTCCTTATAACTCCTCGGGGAATCGGTACCACTTCCAGCGGCGTATTTTTGACCTCTTTTCTTCCCTCAGTTAAATCTTCACCCCTTAGATAGCGGTCTATGCTCTCCGCTGCCATGTGTCCGGTTTGCACAGCCTCCACAAAACTTGCAGGCCCATTAACACAGTCACCAGCTGCAAAAACCCCCGGAATATTAGTCTCCAAGGTTTCCGAATTAACTTTGAAAGTTTTAAGTGGAGTTTTATCCAATTTTTCAAAACCCGTAAAATCTGGTTCCTGACCGATAGCTATGATTATAGTATCGGCTTCCATGGTTGATTCTGTGTTCTCATCAAATTGCGGTGAAAATTTTCCTTCGGAGTCAAACACGCAGCTACATACTATTGTCTCTAAACCTACAACCTTGTCATCCTTAGTTAGGATTTTTTTGGGTCCCAGTGAGGGGCAGAGTTTAACTCCCTCTTCCACCGCTTCCTCTAGTTGCCATTCATGGGCCGGCATCTCGTCACGTGATTCTAAACAGACCATGTAAACTTCCTTTGCTCCCAATCTTATCGCACACTGGGCACAATCCACTGCCACATTTCCCCCACCAATGACAATTACCCGGTCTCCTAGTTCGATACTTTTCCCTCTCTTCACATCCCCCAGGAATGGCAAACCGTAAAGAACACCCTTACCTTCTATTCCCTCCAGTTCAATCATTCGAGAATTCTGTGCACCTATAGCCACTAGCATCGCTTTGAATCCCTCATCCCAGAGTTTATCAATTTCTGAGATTATGGTTCCTGTTCTTAACTCTATTCCCATGTTCAAAACCTGATTGATTTCTTTCTCGGCAACTTCTCTTGGAATCCTATAATCGGGAAGGCAACTAGTTATCATTCCCCCAGGTTGCTCCGAAGCCTCGAAAATCGTTACCCTATAACCCCTCTTTAACAAATCGTAGGCCGCTGTTAACCCCGCGGGACCAGCACCCACAATAGCAACTTTCTCTTCCCTATTCGACTCAATTCTCTTCAGACACATTTCATCTGAGCAAAAATCGGCTACAAAACGTTTCAAATCCCTTATGGCTATGGATTGCTCTATATCACTTCGTGTGCAATCTGTTTCACATGGATGATGGCAAATACGCCCACAGATAGCCGGAAAAGGCATCCTCTCCAGAATAACCTCTAGAGCTTCCCTGAATTTTCCCTCAGATATGAGGCTCACATATTTGGAAACGTCTAGATCCACTGGGCAGGCCGCACGGCAAGGAGACCTACTCCCGGTCCAAGCCTGACACAATTCTTTATTTATTTTCCACTGATTCCCAATAAGTTTCAGACTCATTTTGCAGTCAACCCCATTATTCTTTGTGCAAGAAGGGCGCAGGTTTGTCTGGCTATAACCACAGCTACGCCCTCCACCTCCATAGCTTCTCTGAGAGTCTCGGTGGTTTCCTCAAAATCATATGGATCTACCACCTTAACATAGTCCACCTGGAAGGCTTTCACTATCTCTTCGATGTCCAGTACCTTAGTAGGTTCTCTTGTTGCGGTAATACCGAATGCACCTGGATGGGGCTGATGCCCAGTATTACCAGTTGTTCGGTTATCTAGAACGTAGAGCAGTAAATTGGCTTTGTTATAAACCGCATTAACTAGAGCAGACATTCCCGAGTGGAAAAACGTGCTATCACCAATATATGCAATCACCTTATCTTTTGAACCGGCATGATAGATTCCGCTCGCCATACTGAGTCCAGACCCCATACTGAGGTTCGCATGTGAAGCGTCAAGTGGCGGTACAGCCAACATACCGTAGCAACCCACATCACCAATGAAAGTAACATCCTCTCCGTAAAGCTCATTACAAACGGTCTTCATAGCAAATCCAGCAGCCAGTTCGGGACACCCCGGACAGAATCTTGGAACATTAATAAAGAACAGTTCCTTGTACAGCAAATTCTTGCCTTTTTCGATTCTTTCCTCTTCTTCCCTTGGCAGGAAAGTCACACCTAGCATTTTGCCCAACGCTTTTCCGATCATGTTTCGAGTAATCTCGTTGCAGATTGGAATATCTTCTGTGAGTTTGCCAAAAATCTTGGCATGCTTGTCCATGTTCGCTGAGATTGCGCACACCTCGGTTTCTACAAAAGGTTCAATCTGCTCCACCACCAAAACCTTCTCCGTTTTTTCCAGTATTTCAGTAACCTTGCTTTTTGGCAGGGGGTATGAGGTGACTAGTTTCAGGACCGCCATCTTGTCTTCCATACCTAGATACTTTATGGCTTCCATAGCTTCCTGGTAACACTCACCTACCGCAATCACCCCAAACTTGGCATCCTTACCAAAAACTAGCGTGTTCCAGGGTAGCTCGTCCACAACTTGTTCAGTGTACTTTGCTTTAGGCAGGGAACCCACAGTGTTCTCCCATTCTTTCACTGGTAACTCATCGTGAAACCTCATATGCTTTGCACCAAAGGGCTTCATAGGCCAGGGGAAAGCGTCACCTAGAAGCCAGCGGCGATTCTTATCGAAGTTTGTTTCCCTCTCCCGTATATCGTGATGAATTTCTCCAAAAGTAACAGGGGCTCTCTGATAAGCCAATCCAGTAGTGATTCTAACCACAACCGGGAGTTTAACCTTCTCGGAAAGCTCAAAGGCGCGGAGCGTGTAGTCTTTAACCTCTTGTATTGAGGTAGGCTCGATGACCGGAACTTCAGCATACCTTGCCAAATAACGAGTATCCATCTCATTCTCCGTTTCTAAAGCACCCGGATCATCGCCTACAGCCAATACAAAACCAGTGGGACCGAGATTAGCTCCCTGAACCAGAGAATCTATGATAACATTCATACCCAACTGCTTCATAGGCGACATGGAACGCACACCAGCCATGGCTGCCCCCAGAGCCACATCATACGCAACTTTTTCGTTAGACGACCATTCCACATGCATTGAGGGATAGATTTTAGCAGCCATAGCCAAGCTCTCTATAGTGTACTGCAGGGGTGAACCCGGATATGCAGCCACCACCTTAACACCGGCTTCAACAGCACCTCTGGCAATCGCCTCATTACAGCTAATCATAAATGTTTTTCCCGGAAAATCTTTAGCCACATCACCACTAGCCCACTTCAAAAAAGTGGGAGGAGCGTAAGTTTCTTTACCCATCTTCAAAATCCTCTCAATAAATGACTTTTAAACTATTATTCACTAAAATTCATAAGTCTATCTATCATCCTGTCCTAAATAATTTCAAACTCAAAGGAATAAAAAGATAGTAGAAGGTTATAAAGTAAGTTTTGTGTTTACTAAAGATATAGGAAAAGAGATAAAAAAAATGTGAACCAGAGTGCTTGGTCAGTATTTTTATAAATGTAAATTACGCAAATGTTTAGTAAATTCTTAGAGGTTGTGGATATGGAAAAAGGATTGTTAGACCGGGTTGCCTTGGTGACCGGGGCTGCTTCAGGTATCGGTCTGGCCGTTGCTCTACGTTTCGCAAAAGAGGGAGCAGAGGTTTCCGTGGTAGATCTTAATCTTAAAGAAGCGAACAAAGTAGTAAATAAAATTCAAGATCTGGGTGGAAAGGCCATTGCGGTTCAATGTGATGTATCAGATGTGGATCAGGTAAGCAGGGCAATTGAAGACACCGAGAGGAGGCTCGGAAGAATTGGCATCCTTGTAAATAATGCGGGTATAATTAATTTTAGTCTGGTAAAGGATATGACAACGGAGCAGTGGCATAAAATATTTAAAATCAACGTTGATGGTATGTTCTACTTCTCAAGGATTCTTGTTAAATCCATGCAAAAAGGGGATAGAATAATTAATATGTCCTCACAAAATGCATTATGCGGTCAAGTCACAGCTGCTCATTACGCCGCAACAAAAGCAGCGATATTAGGATTTACAAGATCCCTGGCACTGGAGGTAGCGCATAAAGGAATCACTGTAAACGCAATAGCCCCTGCAATGATATTAACACCAATGTCGGAAGGGTTAGAAGCTATGCCAGACTATGCCAAGGAGGTACCTGTTAAAAGGTACGGGACACCAGAAGACGTAGCTGCAGTTGCATCCTTCCTAGCGTCACAGGAATCCGGCTTCATAACAGGACAGGTAATTGTTGTTGATGGAGGAAACATCCTATTAAATCCAACTCAACGAATTCTGGTCCAACTCCTAGGATTATAAAGTCATGATAAACATAAAAATACTCTAGCCCATCTACTCACATAATAAATTTTAAAGATTTACCTATTTTTTAAAATTTTTTCTTTTAACAATAACAAAATCACAATGAAAAATATTTTTATTTTTCAAAAATAATTATTAAAAATATTACAATATCTTACAATAACTATAT